>NZ_JBFSSD010000022.1:0-51717 GCF_041466145.1 Vibrio sp. 10N.239.312.D08
TGAGCGATCATGAACGGCTTGAGTAGAATGCCCCATCGGATAAGGGGTTAGCATCGCTGCACGGTAATGAGCGATCATGAACGGCTTGAGTAGAATGCCCCATCGGATAAGGGGTTAGCATCACTGCACGGTAATGAGCTAACAATTTCTATTTCATCTAATGAACCCGCGAACGATTGATTTCAATACTGGGTTGTATTTATACGACTTAGGTGATTTGTCCGGATTTTATACCGGTTATATATTGGTCAGTCGTAAATATTTCAATGGCTTATGTATCGCTGTTTTTCCTGACCATCGCCCTCAACATTCTGAACTTGATATGACTGCACAGGCTGACTGTATTGAGTCCGTATTTGAAAATGATATGACTGTACGGCGTGATTATACCGTGTCAGTTTTTGAAAGTTACATGACTGCACGGCGTGACTATACCGTGTCAGTTTTTGAAAGTGACATGACTGCACGGCGTGACTATACCGAGTCAGTTTTTGAAAGTGACATGACTGCACGGCGTGACTATACCGAGTCAGTTTTTGAAACTGACATGACTGCACGGCGTGACTATACAATGTCATCATTTGAAAATGACATGACTGCACAGCGTGACTATATGGTGTCTCGATTTGAAATTAATATGACTGTACAGCGTGACTATACGAAGTCTTCAGTTGATACAGATATGAATCGTACTCAACTTAAATCTGATATCCATACCGATATAAGCGTCTCCCCCTTTCTTTTCAGTTAGATAGAAGCATGTGTTCAACAGTTTTGTGTTTACCAGTTGTTCTTTTGTGGTTCAACCATCTATGACTGTTCGCCCTGACTGCAAGGTCAACCAAAATGAAATTGATATGACTGTTCGCCTTGACTATTAGGTCAACCAAAATGAAATTGATATGACTGTTCGCCTTGACTATTAGGTCAACCAAATTGAAATTGATATGACTGTTTGCCTTGACTATTAGGTCAACCAAATTGAAATTGATCGAATCTTCACCACTTTAATTTTGTACTCCGATGTACATCGCTAAACAAAAAAAACTAACAGTCGTTACCGCCTCAAAGAAGCCATTACTTGCTGGCGTCAGCGGCACTCGATACCGAGTAGTGATCGGCCAAAAGAAATTGACGCCTGATTTGGTACAAGCATCCCCCACCAGGTGACCTATATAGCCAAATGTCAGCGAGTATGCCCAAGGAAACTCATACGTCGCACATAAGAACCAAAGCCCGAACGCGGCAAGTAAACTATGTAGCGCTCCTCGATGCCCGAGAATGCCTTCAATCGGTATACTCAAAAACGGAACAATGCGCCCTACCCTGCGATGTCTGGTGTCAATGTCAGGCAGTAATGCTCCTAACATCGCGAAACCCATACCTGCAAATGACATCCAATAGAATGTGTCTTGCATGGTATTCATGCAGATGTAATAGGCGCTTGCTGTTGTTATTTGATGATTGATGGCCTTCACACGGCACCACCCTACTCAACAGCGTTGCCGTTTGTTGCCTTATCTACACGACGCTCTAAGTCTTTAAAGGCAATGTCGCTTGCTGCTCGAACGTCACGGAATAAGTCATCATTGCCATCATTGTTCGAATCGTATGGCATGAATGACAATAAGTAGACGCGGTACTGAGTACCTTCACGGATAATTTCTGTATCCGTTACGTCATAGTCAGAGAGCTGTGCGTTCGCCACCAGCTTATCGATTGTCTTTTCGGTCAACGATACGACTTTGCTTTCCGTTGTTGCTGAATTGGTTGTTTCTGATGTGTACGCACGTTCACTGCCCGATACGATTTGGCGATATTTCTTGGCCAATTCGAACTCAGCGTTAATCTTCGCTTTGGTTACCGCCATGTCTAAGTCAGAACTCATTCCTGTTCCGGCTGCAAAAAAGCCTTCACCGTTAGACTTCGGTGGTTTCATGTACCAAGATGGAATGTTACTCAGTGTCTCATCCACACGGTCAACCGTTGCGTCATGCTTCGCCTTTTCTACTTCCAATTTGGTCATGTCGTTAGATGCACAACCGACTGCCATGATTGAAATCATGAACGCAGCTAATGTTTTCTTTTGAGTCATTTTCATTGGTCTAGTCTCTTTTTAATGAATTAACGCTTTTGTTATACATACGCGAACTCATCGTTGAGAAAATAAATTGAAGTAGCGTTATAGCGACTGGGACCGTTGCGATGATTGCCCCAACACTCATCAAACCTGCCATTTCTTCCAGATAGATATTGACGCTGCTTAGAACGGTTGTGGTGTGTGAAGCTGCGTAGATTAAGCCGACATAAGTAAACACCCCAATCCACAGTGAGCCAGCCATTGCGATTTTGATGTCAGTGAGAGATGGAAGCATGTGCAGTGTTACTGAAGATAAAACCCAGATGAGAAACCACTGTTGCCACCCTGCTTTATTCATGAACAACGTTAGGTCAATTGTGTTGTTATTAAAAAGATATGGTGTCACTTGTGGTGAGAGGAAATACAGTGCGACGATGCTTGTGAAAATTGGGCCAATACTGACTATTACTTTTCGAATTGAACCGGAGATGGTCATTGGGTATTCGTAATTTACGTAGCCGAGCACGGGATTATCTTGAGTCGGCATTTGAAACAGTTTCACTTCGGTTACCTTAAACCCAACCAATTTGCACATCAGGTAATGTCCGAGTTCATGTAAAGGTACACCAACTATTCCCGTGATAAACACGAGTACTCTGCTCTTTTGGAAGCGCTCCATCAGATACTTAAGTACCCAAATGGCGGCAGCAATAGTTAGGAAGTGGATCATAGAGTTACCAATAAACGTAAAGACGGTAATAAGGTAACGTTTCCCTCAAACGATGTTTTCAATTAAAGAGCCAATTTTCGGGCGTTAATTGGCAATATTTATTGTTGACCGTGCCGTGCGTCTATCTTTCGGACCTTTATTTGATACAACTCACACCAATGGAGAACTTGTTGAAGTCTTTCTGGTTTCGTAGATTCATCGATCAAAAGCGCAGCCGCATTAGAAAGCTGTAGCTGTTCAAAATTCAATAGCCGCCCAGCTACACGGCCATCATTGTCATAATCCGCGTTCAGCATCTTGGCTTGATATTGGCACTTTGGAAAGGTCGTATAAGGGGAGTCTGACAGTATCGCGACTTCTCCGGATACATTGCCCAGCAGCAGGCTGACTTTTTCCGTCACGGATAATTCACACTTCTGGCCACGAAGGTCGATAACAGAAAGTACAAACGGCGACTCGGGGGTAAGCGTTCTTGCCCAAACACCATTGAGCTTCACATTTGAGGGCAGAGGATGTCTCGCAAAGATATTGAGAAACAACTCATCAGGAACAGCCTTTGGTCCTAAGTTCAACCGGGTGATTATAAATTTCTTCGGTATCTTACCGAGCTCCACCAGCGTGCTCGTGAGCATTGATTCCATTTCGGCTTCTTTCAACCACACCCCGCCTTGCTTTATCGGCAAGTTAAAGCAATCACCATAAAGTCCTTCACCATTTGCGAGCCCTTTCGATTTCAATATCAACGGCACACCTGCGCCACTGCCAGTATTTGTTCTGTGTTTGGCGTATGGAATTACATAGTTCATACCTAGCATATTCGATGTCCATTTTTGATTCTGTCATCATTGGTTATACACCGATTTTGGACTGGTTTAGACAGTTAGGATTTCTTTCAAAGACATTGATATATAAGGGCTCAAGGAGAATTCGCTAATTTTCAAAGTGGGGGGAGATTACTACTAAAAAATGGATTTCGTGATGTATATTCATAACATCACAAACAAGTTTAAGAAGGCATATTATGATTACTGAAATGATTAGCTCGCTAAGAGATTCGGTTACTCCATTCAAATTTGATGGTAGTACTTGTGATGTGCTTAAGGCATACAACAAAGATGGGTCCCCGAGCTGGCTCGATGAAAAAGGTGAGCTCATCGAGGGGATTTACATTGGTATGGAGAACGAGGTTTACCATGCCCTACCCGCGTATTCATCATCTCAGTTGAAACTGCTTGTAAAGAAATCCCCTGCCCACTTTTACAGAAAATACATAAGCGATATTGACCGTGGTAGAACCGTGTCGAAGTCGCTGCAACGCACCTTTGATGCAGGCACTTATGGTCATGAGTTGGTCCTAGAGCCTCATGGGTTCTATGACCGCTATTACCGCGATATTGTGCCAGCTGATTACCCAAATGCCCTTAGAACGGTCGCAGAAATGCAAGCGCTTGTTGAGAAGCTTAACATCCCTAATGTGCCAAAAAGCGCCAATAAAGAGCGTTTGATGAAAGAGTTATTGGCAGTAGAACCGACCCTGCAATTTTGGGATACGGTTTTAGAAGAGCACAACAATAAGGCTATCCATAAAGGTAAAAAAGCGATTGATGCCATTGTCTGGGACGATGCACACCGCGTACACGAAACATGTCGAGATAATGTTGATGCAGATGCATTGATTCAAGATGGGTTACCAGAGATCTCCTTTATCGCTCACTGCCCAGAAACTGGCTTGTGGCTCAAGTGTCGCTTTGACTGGCTACGCTTCGACTGTATTGCTGTTGATGTAAAAACAACTGCGAGTACGGACCCTGATGCGTTTGCCAAGCAAGCGGGTAACTTGGGATATCACATTCAAGAAGCGTTCTATACCTACGTAGCAAGCTTGCTTGAGGTGAACTTGGGTGCCTTCTTGTTTGCATGCATTGAGTATGTCGATGCTGATTTATGTGAAGTCTATGACTTACAAAGAAAGGAAGAATCGATGATTAAGTTCAAAGATGGGCTACATACATTGGCGACTTGCCTTTCTACAGGCGTATGGACAAAACGCGTGAATCTATCAGGAATCACTTCTATCACTATTCCGAAGTACTGCCGTTAATTGGAGGGCGCTATCATGACTAATCAATCACTAGTATTACAAGCAGTCGAGGCTGCACGTCCTCATTTTTCGACTATCGTTGCTGAGAACCAATCGGGTCTTGATACAGACTTAGAGCTGGAATATGTGGCATACATTCTGGAAAGCTTTGGTGAGTCGATTACCTCTAATATGGATGCGAACTCAGTGTATTGGAGCATACTGAACCAAGCGACCATTGGTTTGTCTGTTGAGGAAGGCTTGAATCACGGCACCTTTTTGTATCGTCACGATTATGTATCGAATTTCTTCGTGTTGGAATTTATGCCGACATACCACGGACTGATTCACTTAGCGTTCGAGTCAGGTGAAATGGCGCAAGTTACAGCGGATCAAGTTTTTAGCAATGACCAATTTGTCTATCATGGCTCTCGTTCACTGCCTGAGCATACTTCTCAAGGTGCCTATGCCAGTGGGGACTTACTATGTGCTTATGCTGTTGGGGAGACACTGGGAGGGCATGTTTATTGTGAAGCACTATCCCGTGAAGAGTTGGATGAGATCGAGCTTATGGCGGCTATGAGTTTCAGTTCTAACCAGTCGGTTTGGAATACTGCATTTGTTGGTCAGATGCGTAAGAAATCTGCAATTCGTAGAATGATGCGCTTGTTGTTCAATCAACTCGGTTTCGATAAGCCTCATTACCGCAGTCGTATTAAAACGCTCATGAGCGTAGAAGATAATATGTGGACGAACATGAAATCCACCATGGACCACGAGATCGCTCGTGGAAAGAAAGAGAAGCAATTATTAAGTTCAAACCAAAACAACGTTCCTGTTAACACCTTTGGACAGCCAATCAAGAACACCAATACTGTGTGTACTTCGAAGGTAGTTACACACACAGGTGAGTCTGCTGCTGATTTGATTAAGCGTGCAGGTTCCACTGATGGACCAAAAATGGAATTTATTCCTCCGGTTCAAGATGCAACAGAACAACCGTCAACTGATAACCCATCGCCAACCACTCTTGGTTCTGATGGCTTTATGGGCGGGTGGGGGTACTAATGACGAACACTGAAACTTACAACGAACCTGAGCGACTGCCTACTGCGAATATCATCACGCAAGGGAAGAAGAATGTATTCCTCACTCATTCTGTAGTGAGTGGTCGCTCCAAAAAACTGATCTACAAAACTAAGCGCAGCGATACCGGCTCTGTCAAAGAAGTTGAGTGTACTCAAGAGCAGGCCGATGTGTATATCCACCAGCAAGTCGTGAAGAGTTTGCGAACACATCCTGATGACATTAACTTGCCACATATGTCTATGTTATGTCTTCCCAAGGAATATAAGGCAGTGCGTGAAAGAGATGTTCTGGTCCGTTTTCGAGTTCCCGAGGCGTCAATGTCTTGGATAGATAACGACATCCTCTCCGTTGACTCGACGACATGTTTCAATTCAGATTCCAGTTTTTTTCCTACTTCTGGCACAAGTAATTTTACCCTTGCTGTTCTGACAATTTACCCTGTGGATTCTGGATATTTTGCAACGTTGAAAACTGAACAAGGGTATACCGGTCTTCCTATGAGCCATTGGATGTCGTTAGTACCGATATGGCGAAAAACGGTGGTGAAGACAGAAATTGCGATTCTGATTGACAGTGAAGCTCAATCTGATTTACCTGGTCTTGCAAAGATGGCGAATAAACGCGGGTATACTTTCCTCGGAGCGATATCTGGTTTCTTCAATAAAGTAGAAGGCAGTTCTGAAGCTCTCCTTAGTCAGCTATCTGCCTGTAAGCTGTTTGCTGATGCTCGTGTCCCGGCTGAACCTACTATGGACGATGAATTTGGGTTTGCCTTTTCCATGGCCACCAATTCTGTGTATCGATTCGATGCAAGACGCTCAATTCTACTGACCATCATTGATTTCGATTCAAGCACCAATACATGGGTACTTGGCTTTACTGATACCGGTGAGCGATTAACACAGATCCCTTATTCTTATGACGACTTCTTTACGATGGGTTACCAAATTGCTGTTGTGGCGAGTTTTCGTGAGCAAGAATTAGTGAAAGTCTTTAGCTATCAATTCCACTCTAGTTGTCTCGATGAAGAGTCCTCTTCAAGCCAGCTAGAGACGAAAATTTAATATTCGGTGCTGCACCTCAAAGCCAATCTCCCCCCGTTTTCTATTCTCGGCCCCTGTTTATGCTTCCCTAACGCCAATATGGGGGGAGGGGGTGTTTTGTTGATTTAGTATCTACTCATCAAAGACAAGAAGGTGATAGATACATGAATACAACTAAAGTGCCGAGCACTCACTCTGATCACGACACACAACCTGTACCCAGTCAGTTAATTGAATCGATGGAACGCTTTGAATTTGATTCGATGACAGAAGCACAGGTAGAAACCGCTTTTGAATACCTAATGGAGCAAGTGTCGTAGAGTATATCTCCGGCATTTTACCCGTGTTCCAATCTGTCATCATGACAGAATAGTAAGAGATTTTGATTGTTTAGTGTGACTAGCTTCATTCTGGTTTGCTTTCATCTTGTTGGCATTTCCACATTCTCATCACACCTGTTTGGTCACTACTACAACAAAATTTCTTTCTCATACATTGAAGCCTAACATTCAGTCAGTTCCCGCGTTTATGTATCGCAGAGCTGACTTTTCGTATGTTAGTGGTGGCTTCAAACCCATTACTCCTTACTCACGTTCGTTTATGAATTGCACAACATGGCCGATAAGTACAATAGTAGGACGCGTCCTACTATTTTAAGTTGTTGTTTTTGTTGTGTTTTGTTTTTTCCTCTATCGTTCCCCTATCTTTTGCAGAAAAGTACATCATTAGTTTAAAACTTTATCGTAAGTCGAATTTCAATGAATTTATCCAAAATTGACTTATTATATCTTTTCTTACCTTTAATATTGGTTCATACTAGCTTTCAAACAGGCCACTGGTGGATATTGCTATGGGAACAATGACAGAGAAACAGCTCAAGACGCTTGAATTAGTTGACGAACTTGGGGACGGAGGTGCTAAATTCTTGGAATTGCGCCGCGAAACAAATGAAAAGCAACCTCGTTCTTTCACACAAGCTGAGGCATTGAAGTACCTCGAATGTTCTCAAAAGGTATTGACCGATTTAACGAAAGCGTTAGGTATCGATCCTAAACGCTATGCTGAGGTTGGTATTCAGTACTACCTGACTCTTGAAGAGCTGTACTTGATCCGCGATAACATGCCGAATACCACCGTTCTTAAGAAAAGACACAAACCATTCCAAAGAACAGCGAAACAAAAGACGCAGATTATTGCCGTTCAAAACCAAAAGGGCGGGGTATCTAAAACGTCACTGTCCAATACAATAGCAACAGGTTTGGCGATTAACTATCATGTTGGTTACAAGATCTGTCTTATTGACATGGATGGCCAGTCAACTCTGACAAGTTTCTACCCTCCAGTGCATAAACACGAAACCAAACACATTGAGCGAAATGGAGCTAAGTATATTTCTGACGCTCGCACCAGCATTGGCGACTTGATGACTATTGATCCTAATACAGAGACGTTTCAAGACGATGTGCGCAACGCCGTTTCAGATACGCTCATCCCCAATCTGAAAATTATCCCTGCGTCCCAGTCTGATAGAGACACGGAATCTTTGAGTACCAGCGACGATTTGAAGAAGCAGAATGTTGACCCTACAACGCGTTTGAAAAATATCTTAGATGCACTCGATGGTGAGTTTGACATCATATTGATTGATACTCCGCCTTCATTGGGTTTTGCAACGTTGAACAGTTACTTCGCTGCGACTAGCGTGCTGATTCCGTGTAAGGCGGAACATAATGATACCGATGCGACCTGCGCCTACTTTCAATATCTGGATAGCATCATTGGTAACTTCATTGCTAAAGGTCATCAAGGCTACGACTTTGCGAAGATTGTCATTTCCAATTGGAAGGGCAGTGACTCGGAACTGGACATTTTCAATGCTCTAGTCAGTCAGTTTGGTGATGCAGTGTTGTCGACCAAAATGAAACACAGTGAAGCTGTAAAACGTTGTGCGTCTGAGCATAGCAGTGTTTTCGAATTCTCTAGGTCAATGGACAGTAAGAAAGGCAAAGCGTTAGAAGCGGCACAGGCGAACTGTAAAGAAGTCGTGGCCGACATTCATAAGCTGATAACGGACGTTTGGAAACAACAGGACAAAGGTGAGGAGCAATAATCATGGCCAATAACCGTCTAAAGAAAATCGCTGCTGCCAACGCTGCTAAGGCCGCACAAGAATCACCTTCAATCACTGAACCTGAAGTGGAGAGTGTGTCGAGCTCACAACGCAAGCCCCAAGCCTTCATGGGTGGTAATGAGCGCGAAACCACTATGACCTTAGCACAGGGGAAGTTGGCTTCCATTGAAGCTTCACTAAAGGAGGGCGGCATTAGTCTCCAAGAGTTTTTAACTGAGACTAAGAAGCTGGACTTTGCGCAAACAGGTCGTGAGATTAAGTCCATTGATGGTACAAGCTACCGTGCTATCCAACGTACCTTGTCATACGATGAGATTATGACTTTGGTTAGGATTGACGTGGACAACGTTCGTGAACAGTCGAGCCGCAATACGATTCAACTCAACAAGATGAGTGATGAAATCGAGTTCGGTATGCAAATTTCACCTGTACTTGCTTACCAAGGTGAAGATGGCCTGATCTATGTCGTGGATGGCTCATGTCGTACTGATATTGCCATGGATAAAAAAGTGGGGCTGGACTTTGAAATATTAGATCAAATCCCAACACCTGAAACCATTACCTGGCTGGTGGCGTCGTCTGACATCAAAACGTCTTTCAATTACTACGAAAAGGGCAAGCTCTATTCTCGTTTGATGGAAGTGAATGATTGGTCGGCGTACAAATTAGAGAAAGAACGTCTATACGAAAAATCAGACATCTCACTCTCCCTCGCTATCTACTCGATGCCTGACAGTCTGAAGAGCCTGTTTTCAAACTATGCCTTTAGTAGCCGAGATGCCAAGTTCCTTCGTAAATTGATCGGCACGGTTTCAGAGAGTGAAGATAAGCAAAGTGCCTTCACGAAATGGATTGACGAAAACCGCTCAGAATTCGAAGCCATGAATGCAGAGGAAGTGAACAAAGAGCTTATTGCACGGTTGAAAGATTGGAGTCCTGTTTCTCCTAAATTGGGGGGCATTAATAAGGAACCTCAATCGTGGGCAAAGAATGGGAAGGTATCGGTATCATTCCAAGTCGTGAGTAAAACAAAGTCGAAAATTGAACTGAACAATGCAACGCCTGAGCAGATTGCTCAATTGGAAGAGTTCAGCAAAACTTTGTTTGGTTAGGGCGGTTTTTGGGTAGTAGGACGCGTCCTACTATAAACTCAGTGGCATAATTACCTCTTGATGCTGGTGGTCAAGCAGCCATGTAATGAAAGGGCTGTGCCATAACACGATACGAACTCGACTCTGCGGTCTATTGTGGATTCAAAAAAAAAGCTCCCATATGATGGGAGCTTCCGATAACGATAAGTTATTGATTAAGAGCGTCTTGTAACTGCCCTAATACAAATGCCTTATCTTCTTCACTCTTTAAGTCTAGGGCTTCAATAAACCCTACACTGTTAATGAGTTCCTGCAATTTAACTTTATCCAAAGTTGGGCCAATTAACTCAAGGATATTGTGTAACATATCGACTTGAGCGTAAGGACCATATCCCCGACCCAATTCATGAGAATGGTCGATGAGGGAGTCAGTAAATGAGTTCATAGTAACTCCATACTTGGTGTTCTACCGTACAAAGACAGGTAGGTTGGCGGGTTAGTGTGGTTACTTAGTTTCGGTAACTACAATGTCAGTTCCTGAAAACGAAATACTAAATTTCAGGTTATTGAGTGTGTTTTTCAATCCAGATCCCATGAACGCATCATCGAGAACTCTTTGGATCAGAACTTCAGGACTTTCCGCCCTTAATTTCATATACAATTTCTCAAGCAGATAAATGTCGCGGTCCATATCGCTTTCACAATAGCAATTCCACTCATCTTCGTAACTTCCATAAATACGCAAAGCCATTGACAGATCTTCTTTGGCGGGTATCACCAATGTTTGATCTGAGGCTACAGCTGCATCATCATTAATGATGACATCACCGTATTCGCCGGACAGCGTGTATTCATCACATAGAACGATAGAGATGGAGTAAAACCCATTTAGTATCTCTGTTGGGCTAGGGTTAGACAATTGGATATCGACCTTCAAATCTTCAACGTAACGGATAGTACAGTTGTGGATCCAATGGTCTTTATGCAATTTCTGAGTATCAACAAATACCACGTTGTCCAAACCCATTAGGTAGTTGATGTTGATGGTTTCATATTCTTCTTCACGTTCTGGAAATGCAAAGAGTAATGATGATTCCACATCAGTGCGAGAAATCGGCTGTTCAAGTTGGCTATGTGTTACGGCATCATGTCCAGCGAGTGCGAGCTCGTAAGTTGTGCTTTCTTCGATCTCAGACTCAGTTAAAAAATCAATATCGTTAAGAAGCTCAGGCGCATAATTTATCGCGCATTTCCAGAGTGTGGAATTTGCCGCGAATGCTTCAGAACCTAGCTCATTAAGCTTTTGTTGAAGTGAATTTTGCATTAGCTTTTTCATTTCAACGTGAATCGACTTTTTAATTTCTTCGGAGTCCAATAACTCAGCACGATCCGGCATTCTTGCCCTAACGCTATCATCCAAATGAACGATGTGATCTGGTTGTAAGGTGCGTGATTGCACAGAGTTATAGTTATTCGCTATAAAAGCACCTTGCAGATAAGCGATCCAACTCAGTTTGTCGATTTCGGGATTAAAATAAATAGTGCCGAAGCTGAACTTCGATTTAACTAAGTTACCTATGTCATCCAGAACGACTCTTGAGTGTGTTTTAGCGAGTATTTTCCCGTTGAGTACCACATCTATGTCATAACCTGCACCAACTTGGTCGATTTCTCGGTTATAAGCAGTCGATGTGAGATAGTTAAACAAAGCGTCAGTAACGCCTTCCATTTCAATTAATGTACCGTTACCGTGCAGGCTGTCTTCTATCTCGATAGATTCACCTGAAACGATGTCTTCAGTACTTGATGAAAGCATTTGATTCTGACTTTGGATTTTGATGTGTTCGCACGCGAAGAGAGTGCTTAAAAATCCCATTCCGTATGGATTACATTTGTCTACATCGCTTGACCAGCCTGACTCCGCGATAGAAAGAAGCTTTTGCATGTCTGCGATACCCGAACCATCGTCCAGAATCGTTAAGCAGGCACGGCCATTTTCGACTGATGTGGTAAACGATATGGTTGTAGCATTGGCGCGGGAAGCGTTTTGAATCAATTCATTGATCACTTTTCCGGTATTGGAAAAAATCGCACCAAGGTTCGAAAGAAAATTGTTTTCATTAATTTTGATTTGAACTGAGTTGTTTGAGTTAGTCATAGTCTTATCCTCGATATAGGGTAGGTAATGAATCTGCGAAGCGCTGGGTGAGCACATCACAAGGGGTTACAAGCCGGTTATAAGCGCATTCAACGAGACATAAATGCCTGAAGGGGAACGATTGACCGGGAAGTTTCATCCGATTGGATGAGGTTCGTTGTCATTGCTGGACAATGAGGTTTGTTAAGTGCTGGTGGAAGTACCAGGTTCTAACAGGGGGTTAAACTCTGTGTTTGTGAATCGTAAATGTTAGCCAAAGTGTTATGCCTGCCAAAGCCCAAGAGAGTAGGGTGATCAACAAAACATGACGCCATGTTTCACAGAATTCGACCACATTATGGAATGCAGAAGGGAAGTCTGTGCTACGAACGACAAGAACAGGGTGAATACAGAAATAAACCGTCGTTAAACCAAATAGTATGGTGAACAAAGTGCTTAATTTCATGGATAGTTCCTCACGGGTAGGTGATATCGCAGGTACATAAAAAACACCAAAGAGGTGTGTGTTTTGAACCGTTGATTGGGGTTAATTACGGGTAGTAATGCGAGTGGGTAACTCTTGTTGGTGTCAAAGTGCATTGACAGTAAGGACATGCATAGCATGGGAGAATTGGAAGCTCTCCAGCTTGGAGAAAACGATCACTAATACTAGTGATGATGTTTTCGGGTTGAACCGTATCAATCTAGCGTATGGGGCTGAAATAAATGGCAATTAACGAATCCAAAATACATGTTTCGAGCTCTCGTTCAGTGGGTTACGTACTAAGTGGGGGGAGATTGCTAGGCCAGGTATGGGAAACGTCGTATATTGAATTCAACGAATAGCCGGGGAGCAGCAATGGAGAATGAAGTAAAGCGGGTAATGTGGCATAGCCATGGATGTCGTGAGCTGATTGATGTGATGCGTTCATTGTCTCTCAGTGACATCCAATATCTGTGTGAGCAGCCAAGCCCAGTTACCACTGAATTTATTGACGAGTTCGCTCATTCAAAATGTTATGTCTTGTGCGAGGGTTTGATTGTGGCTGGAGAACGTAGCCGGTTCCCGATTCGAGGTGTGATTCTGTCTGAGTATGGCGTTGACCTTCATTACCTCAATGCTTTCGATATTGAAGGGAAAACGATATATATCGATGCCTATGGGCTATTTACACGTATTGAAGATATCTCAAGGCGCTATCAGATCGACGAAGCAAACATGACGGTTTTTGAGTTCGACTTCTATGGACTACAGTGCCGAAACCCTGACATGCCGGTCGTCGTCCTTCGGGAAACGTTAGATGCGCTTAGACATGGTATTGGTTCACCCGTGGACTACGTTCGCTTTAGAGACAATGCTTGTCGTCACTTGCTATTGAATATTCAAAATGAAATTAACTAGGAGGGAAGTATGTTAGCTCAGTATTTTGATCGTATAGATGAAAGCATCGACGCGTTGCTGGCCACCGACTTAACAGAGACTCAGAAAAAAGCGATCTTGGCGTTGGTGAAAGACTCTAGCGAAGAGGTGTTGGCCTCATATAACAGAGCGGTTCGAGCAGAAACCAAAGTCAATGTGATGAAGACGAAGTATGACACGATCTGTTTGAGTGCGATGGATGCCGCGAGTGGAGTGCATTAAAAAAGGCCACTGTGAAAGTGGCCAAGCTGTGTTGTTTGCTAGTTTTATTGGTTTTGTTACTCCGATTGTTGCGAAGCCAGCCTGTTCATTTCATCGACGGACATTAGCTTAACAACAAGAGAATCTGGTAACTGACCATGCACACTAGCTGCAGGTAGCACCACTTTCCCTTCAGAGTTCAATATCTGGATCATGTTGTTGTTATATTTTTCTATAGCAGCAAAATCATAACCCTGAGATTTAAGGGCCGAAAACGCTTTACCAAACGGGTAAAACACAATCGGGTGTTGTCTTAATGACGTTTCACTTTGTTTGTCGATCACCATCATGGCATAAGCCATTACCCCTGATAGGACCATTAACCACACTAAGATGATCTTCGGCAATAGATTTGACGTCTTACTTTCCGTTTGCGTTTGCGTTGCTTCAATCACGGTCGGTTCTTCGTCGCCTTTAGGTTCGTCGGGCATTGTTGGTTTTGATGCCTTCTCAATGAGTTGTTCAAGCTCCTGACTGGAATTCGACGCCTCAGTTGGTTGGTCATTTTTCTTTTCATTATCACCAGTGGCCATATTAGATCTCCTTAAACGTCAGTTTTAAAGGGGCTTGAAGTAGGAAGGTCACTTCTTGCATTGCTGGTACGTCAACGGTTGGCCAGATTTCTTCCAACATTTTTACGTAGTATTCCGAAATGCGGTCCAAAGATGAGGCGCCACCTTGGAGTACAGCCGAGGTGCCTAGTGTCCCTAGATCGGGTGTTTGAAAGCCTGTTCCGTCAGAGTTGATGTCGACACCCGGCACCCTTGATGGGGCAATACCTTGTGCCAGTCCAGAAAAGAAACCCGCCCACATGGAGCCTTTCAATACTTCACCGTTTCGAGCAACTAACGTGCCTGGAATCCCTGCCTGACCGTCAGAGCCAGTAGCAAAGCCTTGCGCCGCTGCTTCTGCCGTGAGTCCGTCCTCATCGATGCAGACCACTTTTTCTAGTCTCATGTAGGCTCTGCGGTCTGACAATTGACCAATGCCGGATAATAGTGCCTGACAGTCTCTTAGGTCAGCACGATAACCATTTGGCAACAGTGCATCTGTCTTGATGCGCATGACCGCCGGAAGGGGCTCTCTCGCTGAACCAATACTGGTTGGAGCTTGCATGCCTGATAGCAAAGTACCGGTTACAAGGCTGGTGGTTGGCAATGAAATTGAATACCCTTTTTGCTCAGGTTTTTGCTGATAGTTCTTCAAGGCTGCAGCCAACTCCATTTCTTTCTGATTCAATGCCTCACGTTTTTGCGCCTCTGACATTTCATCTTCATCGACCAGTTGGTTCGCTTCTACTAAGGTTTTTACACGCCCGTCTTGCAACAAAATCGCATCATTCCCTTCATCGACACTTCGAATGCCTGCAAGAGCTGGGGGAGGGGAGCTGCGCAACTGGCTCACTTGTTGGTTCGGCACGCCATTAGTGTCGACAGTGATTTCCGTTGCGTTCCCGTGTCGATCTACAACGACTTGGCGGCCTTGTCGGATTTGGTTCGGATCATAGTTGGTTCTTTCCAATTGTCGTTTGCCTGACTTCCATTCGGCAATCTCAGCATCTTGATCGGCCATTTTTTGACGAAGACCATCGACCTCTTGTCTTAACAGGTCGTACTGGTAATTGTCATTACGTGCCGACGACTTTTTATCGATAGCCGAAATTTCAACTAAGGCGTCACGAACTCCGTCAACGTCTTCCCTCTCTAGTTGGGTACGTGTGCTCGAAGGCATGAACACTTTTTCGATTTTATTCGCGTCTGCGTTCGGTCGTTGAATTTTGCCCGGATGAATAAATTGCATCGCTACATAGGCGGCAGGAACAATACAGACGCCAATCACCCCATATCGGAAATTTTTGTTGGTTTCCCAAAGCTCTTTAAAGTTAATCTTCATGGTTCACCTCGATTAATCCAGAAGTGATGGACGTTCATTGCGAGAATGCATACGTTGGTAGTACAGTCGGTCGCGCAATACGTATACTTCGGTTTTTTCTGATGGCTTTAAGGTCGCTTTGTTTAAGATACCCGTTGCGATCACGTCATCATCTACCCAGCAATCCTGCTCTCGCAAAACCACATTTCGATTCGTAACGTTTTTAACCAATACAACGTCCACGATTCGTCGAGACGATATTAAACGTTGTTTCGTCTCTGCATATGTTCCAAATCGACAAGGACGTAACGCGTCTCGTGGAATGTTGGTCTGTAAGTCAAAACCTGTAGGTGTTGCTTTTCCTGCCGTTTGCGCAAACAGTTTGTTGATACCCTCGACGTATGGAGATGACTTAACTTCAGGATCACTGGCAATGGCCAATTCAGATTCCATATCTTTAATGCGCTTTTCTTGCTCAATTTTATCCTGTTTTTTGGACGCCAATACGCGGTTCACTTTTGCTTGTAGTGCTTTGTTGTATAGGACATCGACTTGTACCATTGCAGGCATGACATCAAGTGGCCAAATCGTTAAGTTAACTTGGGTTTCAGGCACCCCTTTTTCGAACATAATGATATTAAAAGGGGCATCGTTGTTAGATGTGAAATAGATAAAGCTACCATCCACTTTCATGACAACATTGGGATCTGAACTGCGAATGTTAATTTCTTTGAAAGAGGTGCGAATACTGTTGAGAATGTACTTTGCTGCAGGCAACGTAATATTGTCTGAAGGGCGTAGTTTGTACTTCTGAACCGGCTTAAACTTTTTCGCCATTTGTCGCTGCATACGTTCGAATGCAGTCAGAGAAGGTTTCGGTGGTTGGGCCGTTGGTGGTGTTGCGACAATCACGTTCTTGTCTGATTGGGTGACTCTTCCAAATTCATCGACGGATTTTGTGCTGACAATAGGTTGCTTCGCAGCTGGGTCATTGACTGGAGTGAATTGACTTAATGACTCTTGCTTATCGGTCGGTAAAGATTTGACTACTTGGTCAACCATTGCTGCAACAGCAGCTTTATTTTCTGGTTGCGTTGTTTGTCGCTCCACTTTCGAGCCAACAGGTTCAATAGGGATGACGTTTTGGTTTGCCATTGCACCGAATGATAACGTGGCACAAAGCAAGATCGTATATCTAGCGAGGTGATGTAAATTTTTCATAACGGGACCTACTTGTCTTGCTTGCGTTCGATACGATTGCGTTCTATCTGCGGAGCGCCTTCGTATTGGTCAATGGACTTCATCTTTGGACTACCGTGTGCATTGGCAATCTTGAGTTCGTATGTCCAGCGTACTGCACGGCGTTCATCGTTTTTATTGCCGCGATTCTTCCGCTCAGTAAGCTTACGCTCGCCGTAAACAATCACTTTGTCGTATTTGTTATCGTAGAACACATCTAATACGTTGAACTCTTGCACTTGGTCCCTGATGTCTAAAGCTTTCACATGACTGATCACTTGCTCATTCAATGCATCGTAATCTCGTATGGAGAGCATTGGTTTGAGCGTATCTAAGACAATATCCACATTACGGACATTCACGTTACCAAGCATGCTGGCAATGAATATGCCCCATTGCTTCTTGTAACCTGAGTTGGCTTTGTTGCCTATCATGACAATTTCTTCAGAGAAATTAGGCGGGGTAACAACGGTGATGGGTTTCGCTGTCATTACCTTAAACGCTAGAAATGCGCAGATAATGATGGACAGCCCCATCATCTTCGTCATTTTGTTGCTGTGGTCGATGGCTGCTTGCCAAGAACGTTGGACATTCGAATCTGAATCATGCTCCAGTTCAGACTCATCCTGCCCCTTTTTTTTACGGTTAAATATATTCATAGCAAACCTCAAACTTTTGCTAAAACAACACATAGAATTTAAAAACGGATCGCTACAAAGAGTTAGCGAAAATAAGTACGGTTAAATGCTTCTGGAAACGATTTACGGGATTTAAAGTTAATGATTCCAGCCCACCACAACATGTGTTTGAGCCGACCTTTGGGATAGTTATCTTTGACCCATGAATAGGCGAGAGCGAAAAGAATGGCAATTCCACCGATAAGTAACAGGTTCTTGCTGATGTGTCCGATAGCGATACCGACAAGCAAAATCCCCGCTGTATCCGACTCCATTCCGATCACCGATTGTTTGTCGTTTACTCGAAGTGGCACATAGGTTTGATTGTTCGGTAGTTGAGGACGAGCATCATTATTGATGTCTAACTTACTCATATGACCCCCTTATGTACTTCTGGGCCTCTTCTATAAGGCCCAGAGACATCTGTTGCTTTATACCGGAAGACCGGCAGTTAGCATGGTAGTGATAATGGTTTGAAGTTGCGCCAGCACCAGCATGATGATGACAGAAACACCAAGACCGATAAGGTTTGGTCGAACCATTGAGAAGATGATGATCCCTGCGAAAGAACAGAACGCGATAATTTGTCCAGGAACACCTTCAGCAAAGCTCACTAGTTCATCAAATAGGCCTTGGAACGCATCACCACCTGAACCGGCAATGGCCGAGACGGTAAAAAACATAAGCGCGAATGTAATTAAGCCGAGGTATGTCGTCTTTGAATCTACTTTTTGTACATCATTGACGTTGATTGTATTTTGCATAGAAATATCTCCAATAATTCCGGTAAATACCTTTTAAGTAGGCCCTTGAATCATTGCAGGTAACCTAATTTTGAATTCCAAATAGTGAGCCGTTTTTTTAGGTTTATTTGTTTTTTTACATAAGCACCTGTTATTTATGCTTATTTTTATGTGGCAAAATCTTGATTTATCCAAAATTTCATTGTTGACAATCAATATGCTTTATTGAGTTCCATGCATCGACCATCTGTGACTTTCATATTTCAGGCGGATGACGGGTTCTGAGTACAGAGCTGCAGCCAGAATAGAAAGGGCTTCGATGGCGATGATTTCAACCACCAGCGATACCAAACGGGGGGAGGTTTCTAGGTACTCTGACGAGGGGACGTTACTATCAATAGACAGCGTTTCTGCCGAGGAGAAGAATCATGAATGAACGATATTTGGCTTTCAAACAATGGTGTCCAACTGGCACCAATTGGGAGTTCATGGCTTTTATTGCTAAACGAAAAGCGGAGTTTACGGGTCAACCGGCTTGCTCGGGGCATATCTCTGACCAGAGTGCATTTTCGGCGTATATCAAAGATTGGGTATCCGCGAATACCACCAGCAGCGCCCATTCTTAGATTCCATTATCTAATGGGTTTCTTCATGTGTATGCGGTTTGTAGATTTCCGCTAATGATTTGGGACCTTTCTTTTTGGTCTTTTTGGTGGTGGCAGGGGAGTGGCTGTCGGTTTGTTGGATGGCTTTTTCGTGTTCTTTGGCAGCATCCGAGAACGCATTGCTTTTCATTGCGTTTTTTCGAAGTTTATTCAAGCGGTCGAGTTTTGCTTCAAATTCAGGCGTCATACTATATCTCGCTAGTTATGCACTAACTTTGTTATACGACGAAAACCATGACAGTTTAGCAATTTACCAGTCCATTTTGTTGAGTTGGGTAATTTCGTCTTTTGCTCTCGCTATTTGTCAATCTGTAAACTCAGTTAGATACAATGATGAGGGTATGGAACAACCGAAGAGGGTAAACATGGATCGTGTTATTCAAGAGCAAATCCAACAATATGCATTCAAACGCTTTCCCATTTTGTCAGGAAAGCCTCTCAAACCTCTTGCCATCGGAGCTGGTGCCGCTTTGCAAGAAACGTTGTGTCAATCGTTCAGTCAGGCAGACGTTTCTTTTTTTCTGGACCGTTTTTTCACCAGCAGAGAGTACAAGCTGGCGCTGATTAATTGCTATCAAGCTTGCTATACCCGGTATAACCTTGATGGTTCGCCCTCATCAACGACAGTGAATGAACATGAGTTATTGGGACTCGCAAGGCATGGTATTTTCAAAAACAAAAAGGGACTCACGGATAAGGCCGCTCAATTGGTCAATGAACAAAAGCGCTACGTCTTTGATCGAAGGAAACAACTGAAGGACAAGGTTCTGAGATTGAAGCGGTCGGGTTTTAGTGACCAATTCTTGTTAGACCGATTGGGTAAGCGCATTCAACCATACCTGAAGGTCAACTCCAAGGCTGGGCAATTTTATTCGGATAGCATGGTCAGTGAAGCGCGAATGATGAGGGAACGCACAGCTTCAATGACAGTGAAAGAAGTCAAAGTGTTTCAAAAATCACTGTATGACCAAGGTGTTCCCGTCTATTTAATACTGATGGCCACAAACCATTATGAACCAATGCTTTATGAGTTGGTGAGAGATGGCGAACCGGAAAGGAAGTTCCCACAAGTCGCCTAACTGAAAAAGAGCACACAATGGTGATCTTTTTTACATGGGAACAACCAAACTAATGAAAGGTTGGCGTTGCTTCTGCACGCATGTTCAGTAGTCTGAGAACCAATTTGTCGATCGCTCGTTTTTTCGTAAAACTGAGTTTTTCATACGGCTCAGTGTCAAACAAATCGCACATTAGACCGGATTGTCCGTTTTGGTTTACATCGTGTGTTTCGGTGACAAAGCCAGAGCCATCTTCTTTTCTTTGAATCGGCCAGAATGTGCATGTCTCGTCTACACGGTCATTGATCAAAAACACCATATACTCTTGTCGTGTAGGCGACATCGAAGGTTTGATGTCTGGGTTGGTACTCATCCAAGCTTCTAGAACGAACGTGTATTTGAGCACGTTGAGTTTACCCATAAGAACGCGCAGCGCCATGGTCATCTTTTCTTTGCTGTCTTGGTCTGAGATTGGGAACGAATAAATGCGTACTTTGCCATCAGCACATTCCAATACGATTGATGGATCAGCAGTACTTCTTGCCTTGAGTAGATCGTTAGCGACGATTTTTTGATTATTCATGTCCATATTAGCCTCTCTTTGCCTTTCAGGAGTCTGTGTGATTTGTATCAGTCGTAAGTGATCTCGTAGTCACTGCCGTCTTGCCATGGCGTTTGAGTAATGATGTAGGCAACTCGGTTAACCCAATGGCATCCATTGACAATCACCCATTTACTGTCGATAGGCTCCCCCAGCTCATCCTCTTCTTCATCTACGTCAATCTCAATGATCGTCCAAACTCGACTGGCGTCGGTTTTTTTGATGGTTTCTAGGTCGTTGCCATAGGTTTCGAATGAGATGCATTTTTCATCAAGGAAGATGGCGCTACCCCCATTCTCATTGATGATTGGTTTAAAGGATTCCACCCAAGTTTCAAAAGTAAGGTTGTTCATGCTGCATCTCCGTGATTGCGGTTTAGAGATACTTTAGTGGATGAATGTAAGGGCTCCCCCCGTATTGGTTAGCACGGTAGATAGCGATTGACTTGCCACAGTGAGTGGGGGGAGGGGAGATAGGTCGAATCTATTCTTTAGCTGTCATCACACACAACAGATTGGAGAAATCTCATGGCAATGTTTTGGGGCAACAGTTGGTATCAAGTCATTCATGATGAGATCGCATATTGCGGCGTTCTAATGCTATCGAAGTACCCAAGTGCTGATGGTGGTTACGACAGTAAAGGCAATGAGGTTGTAGAAGTGATCATGCCTTCGTTACCTGAAAATTCAGGCTTTTCCTTCATTGAGCATAAAGACCAACGATCAGCGATGCTGGCCTGCAAAAGTCATATCTTAGATAAATCGAGATTGGATTTGCTTGCTCACTTATGGGTGGTCAATGACGCTCAATGTGATCTTGAAGAATATAAGGTTCAGCTGAAATCCGATCCTACCGAACTTCAGTATTGGGAATCGAAAATTGCCTCCAGCAAGGAAACCATTGAAGACTTGCAACTTAAAGCCAAGAACTTGAAGCAAATTCGTAAAAGTAAAATCAAGGAATTCCTCGAAAGCGAAATTGTGGACATCGCGACAAAGCACGCTCACGAACTGGCATAACCTAACTGGAACGGGACGTGGGCAGCACCCAGTCCCTAACGTTTTAAATTGGAGGTAGACATGAAACAACCGTACTTAGTCGTTACTCACGCAGAAGGTTTCGAACCAGAATCATACCTTGTTTATGCCACGGACGAAGACATGGCATGGGAAAGGCTCCTTCATTGGCTTGAAACCAAACAGTTACTTGATGGAACGACCGAGCAATACCTAGACCATTGCAAACTATTGGATGACATGCAAAGAACAGCAGTTGAAGCTCCGGATGAGGTGTGTCAGTTCGATGCTACATATGAAGCGCTGGATTTCGAGTTCTTAGAAGCATTCGCTCGTGATTCCCTGCCTGAAACGGAAGCCGCTGTTTTGTCGTCATTGATGGAAAAACTCAAAGCTGCTCATGAAGCTCGTTATTGCTAACGGACACCTTGTTCGATTCTTTCTCTTAACGCCTTGGAGATCATGACATGAAAGTTGATGTGTATCTGAACTTACATCGCTCCACCGATACGATGCGTGTGTATTCTATTCGGTCACGAGAGAAAGAGTCTTATGGAAAGGTGATTGGCTACTCTTCCTCAGTGTCATTGATTGACTGTGAGTTTGTCGTAAGCGAGAAGGGGCAAGCAAGGGTTAAACGCGAGCAATCGAAACTGGTGCATGCCGTTATCCGAGGTACGCTAATTGATTTTGAGCCTTTTGAAACAAACGCTGCGTCATATGTAGGCTATTGTCCCTATCAATCACAAGCTCCCCACTTTTATTGCATTGAAACGGCGAAATTCAGCTCATCTGAAAACAACACGCCGATCTATCGTGCTCTACGTGTTAACTGTTTGCCAAACTATGTGTTAGCCATTCAGTAACTACTGATGTTTGCTGGTGGCTTACATTCAAGGACTTAGGTAGTCGCATCGAAAGCGCAGGCATATGTCATTGGACTCCCCCCATTTTAATTCAACTCCCCCCGTCTTTTTTTGTCCATTCAGAGCGGCAGGTATAGACTCATTCCAAGCAACTAAGTGAATAACACAAGGGATTGAACATGGAACAAGTAATTGCAGCACCTCAAACGAATCAGACCGATAAAGCAGCGATATCAACAGTACCTAGCCAACAAGAACGTAATCAAAACCTAATCGCTCAGTTAGCCTTGGTTATTACCCTTAAAGGTCATGACTTTGATGGCATCCTTAATTTTGGTGCAGTAGAGGTCGTACCGAAAAATGGGAAGCCCTTTCTCTTGGATATCATCACGACTCATGGCTACAACGAGTTTAGTGAAGGTCAGCCGGTATTTAAGACTTACAGCACCTTTGAATCATTGACGGAAACCATATCGATGTTTTCAGACGACTATGACTACGACTTCGAACAACCACTCGCTGATATTTTGCCTCATGCGTTGCTGAGAACGAATCTAAACGGATATGACGCTGGACCGGACGATGAGGTGGCATGCTTGGTTAAAAATGTGGCGCGAGTCTGTGACATGCGTTTGGTGAACCTGACAACGGAGCAGACAATTGGAACTGTCGTACAAGACGATTCCTTGTAACACTTTAAGCAGAAATGAAGGCAGTCGATGTGGATAGTCACGTCGATTACCTTGGATTAGCGAAGTTTAATATCAGGAAATTAATATGAAAAAATCATCTGTAGAACGTCACTTAACAGATCAGCAGCGAGCTGAAGCTGATGTAAAAACGGTATATCCTAATGCGGTTAAGGCTGAAAAAGACAAACTTGAGGTAGGACACATTCTATGCAATGGCTCTCGTGTTCCTTGCCTGATTGTCACCGAGGAGATGTTGTCTAGGGATGCGTTGAACATCGACTTCTTTTTTATCGTTGGACACACCCATGCTTCATACATTTACGATGGTTTAGTTTAATTCTGCTAAGGACGAAATGGATAGGCTCATTTTTTGCGGGCGAATATCGATAGGAAATATTTTAAGCTGATCTTCCCGTTATCATCAATAAAGGGAAAAGGGCTAAACAAAATGGCAGCAAGAGGCACGAGAACAACGATTGCCGTTAGTATCCCAGTCACCAAAACGCTCATGAATGGGTCCATCTCAGGAGCCAGAGCCAGTATGTCCAAGTACAATTGCTTGATGAGCGTATCCCACGATTGCGTGATTGCTAATCCCATTGAAACAAGGCTAACTTCCACCAATCCCACTTTATCCATGATCACCGCTGCCCATGTACTTATGAAGCTAATGATGAGCAGGAAAAACACTAATCCTACTTCGTAATTTTCAACACTGTTCATACCGTTGGTGTCCTGTCAGGGCGAGATTTTGGTGAATCGAAATTGAACCTTAACCTAACTGTCCGGGCTGTAGTCTAAACTACGAGAGGAAAACGGCTTGCTAATTGACGGGGAACGCTCAAGCCTATCGCACAAGATGTCACAAAATCATTGAATTTAGGTGAAGGCGCTCAGGGCTGGTGGCTCATACCTGGAGTGGATGTCGAGCGTTGATTCGATGGCAGGCTGTGAGTCTTAAACTCTCTCTGTTGGCCAAGACTCACTTTATTTCTTCCACCATCATGCATCACGGGTACGTAATAGAGTTTATTTTCGCACGAAACGGGGAGCACTTGAGAGATTAGATAGCCATTCAGAGGCGTAATTGTTGGAGATGTACGGTTCCAGATCGTTGCTCGATACGCCATCAGACTTGCTTCCGTGATGGTAGTTCGATGAATACACGGTAATGGTTTGGCTCATGCTCTTCTCCCTGTTTTTGAATGACGGTTTATGTACCTGAACTTTTATTCTATGGCTGCACACTATTTTCCCCCCCTTTCGATCAATGTGTGTAGGGCATATATCACTCCAAACCCCAAATGGGGGGCGAGGGAAGTAAGGGGGTGGATACTGGAGATATCTAACGAACAGAGTGAGATATTTAATGCAAACATTTAAAGCGGAACTGCACTCGGCATTCACATCAAAGACCGTTGAATTTAAAACGGACAAAACAGGTCTAGCTCTAGTGAGGCTTGCTAAAAAAGAGCTCAATTGTACTGGCTATAAGCTTCAACTTGTTGTTCATTCCGGTGACTTCAAGCAATGGGTGGCACCTGATTTCAGTATGACGTTAACCCCCATTCATTGATTTGGTGGTCAAGGTCGCGTCGCGTTAATACAGAGCGCATCCAGAATATAAGGGCTTTACGATGAGCAAGAAAGAGTGGGCTATCTTCAAGACGTGCCGGAAGCGTGATCAAGGTATTCGCGGTTCAGGTAAACCTGAGTTTGTGAATGTCATTGAAAGAGATTTGGGTATCCATGTCAGTCGTGATGCGGCGGTGCGTGCCTTGGTTGTCAACTACTACCCGGAACTCAACGACTCGGATATCGAGCACATTAAGAGGGTATCAAAAGAATTTCTAAGAGGGACAATGGGGCATTACAAGATCATGACCTGTTAGATTGATGTCATTGATTGTCACTGAGGTGATACTGTCTGTGTGAGATGGCACTGCGCTCTCTAAACTCGGCATGCTAACAACGCTTACTCCCCCCAACTCCCCCCGTAAATGCCTCTGAAACCCTAAATTGCTGGCCATCGTCTCGTTCTGGGGGGAAGGCATATTTCATTACGCATAATGAACCTGTCCTCAACCAATAACAGGTTCATATCATGTCAATTAATACAGCAACGAATACAGAAGAAAACACAGCAACGATTTATGAAGTCCTTGATAAAGCCAATCAGTTCACAGGCTTCGGCGTAAGACTGAACGGTCATGCGGCAGATGTGTTCGGTATTGATACCGATGAAAGCTTTGGCCATTCAGAAGAGGCTCATGACTTTGCAGAGCAATGCAAATATGAAGCGGGAGCAACCATTGTTTGGGCCTGCAACAAACCGTGGTGGGCATAGTATGAGTATTCAAGCGAGTCCAGAAATGGCGAAAATGATCTGCGTTAATCCTGACCACATGGAGGGGGTCACGGTGACTGACCTTCCTGATGACAAATTGGCCGTCATAGAGCAAGTAACAATTCCGTCGTTTTGCTATGACAACAGCGCTCTGGCTTTGAATTTACTGAATGCAGACTGTGTGGTTTACGGGGTTGCGATGGTGAATTGTGGCGGCACTTGGCTACCGATAGAACACTGCTGGCTCAAACTGGCTGATGGCGACTATGTAGACCCTACCTATCAAGTATTGGCTAAACTTAACGAGCGAAAGTATGAAGTTATCTATTACAAACTCTTTGAAATAACATCAGATTTGATGAGTGAAATGAAACAGGCTTATGGTGAACTGAGTCGCTTTGTTGGCGTAGAGATGATGTGGTTCCGACGCTCGACGGCGTATCGACAATATTTTCTAGGTTGATTGTTGGTGACAGGGCTTTTTAGAGTGAATTATTAAGCAACTATATTCATATATTTGATTGTCATTCAGAGGATTTGGGGGTATAACCCCCGTGTATTTTTTAACCAATTCGGTGTGTAAGAAATCCAATTGCATAAACTGTGCATATTTTGACCTGCTATTTCCGCTTGATTACGTTCCCTCACTGTCTTTCCATGACAACACCGTTTCTTTGCATTGCTTCAAGTGAAGTTGTCATACCTTTCCTCTATCATCTGAATAGTATTCGCGCTCGTGTTCCCAATGTGGCTTAGGTTTAAGCGTTCTGTGTTTGGTTTGTGGTACTGAGAGCGGCTGTTGGGTCATACGGGAATGGATGTGCTGGTCTTTAAAAGTACCAATGAAATTCGTCCATGATAACGATGGGCTTTCCCGCACGTTTGTTCTTAAAGAAGGCACCTCGGGGGAGTTGGTCATTTGGGTGGAGTTTGTGCTGCCACTCTTTAAACGCTGCCGTTTTTAATCGATACGCTTTGTCTTGTTCGGCTTTTGCAATGATATGTTTTAGTTGTGCCGCAGTTGGGCTTGTTTGTGTATGTAACATGGCAAGTTCCTTATCGCTAGTTCGTTAGTGAGTCGTCCAGCAATGACAATGGCCAAGCATACGACTCGATTTGTTGGACGGCGACTTCAATGTTGTTATGCAGCTCTTCTAAACCCATCGATTTCGCACAGCGCTCTTTGGTGACAAGGAAATCTTCTAGTTTGGCCGCTGCTAAGGATTGTTCGAGGTTATCTCTGGTAACCTGTTTGCCATGATTTAAGCAATTCTCTCGATACTCGGCCACCAGTACGATATCAGCTGGGTGAGAGGTGATCCAATTTTCAATGACTGACATTTCAAGGTGGGTTTTACTCGCCATGAGTTGACCTAATTGACCGAATGATACGAGGATTATCGTTACAGAGAACGCGAGCACTGATTTTAGGGTAAAGCTCGTAATTTTCTTTAGCATTGTGATGTCTCCAATTTCTGACGATATCCATTTATAACAAGAAGGGCTCGGTGAAATTTCAATTAGCCGCAGAGATTCCTGCCTTTATTTGCAGTAAAGTTCGGTGACTTGTGCATCCTCGATGTCCTCCCAGGATCTTGAAACGGGTTTGGGCTCGGATAGGATATCGTAGGTGCCATCGTAACGTTGCTTGGCGGCGTAACCGATGTAGGGCTCACCGATACGTGGTTTGCTATGTGATTCACTGTATGGATTGACTGGCTTGTAAGGTCGGCTGTTGAATGGCATACCCAAAATATCTCCGTCTTGATCGATGAGTCCGAGAAATTGATTGTTATCGTAGTGGACAGATACCACTGAAACGGCCATTAAGCTTGTCGAGATTTTGATTTCGCATTGAAGCTGTGTTGCCATGTGAACTCCGTATGTCCGTGATGGTGTTACATTGTTTTGGCTTTCGGTGACTAGCGACCAACTAGGCCGCTAGTTCATGGGTACTGGAGACGACGGTATTAAGCGGCTATTGGTAAAGCGTAGTTCATCGGTATGTGCTTGATATTGGCCGAAACCAATGCTTTTGCCACGGGAGGACAAACAGAATTACCACAGCGTGCGACCTGTTTGGCTTTGCTGATTTTCTTTCCATTTTGGTCAAATTGAAATTGATAGTCTTTTGGAAAGCCTTGAGCCAAGAAGAGTTCATGGGGCTCTAGCATTCTCATACCGATATCGATCACTCGATAGATAGCACCGTGCATCTTAACCATCACTTCGCCCCGCACGACAACGAGCCCAAAGCGCTCTTTGGTGGTTAACGTGTGAACTGGCGTAGTGATGTCAGTGCCGAAATTAGAACCAAAATACTTAATGAGAAAGCTGTTGACGATCCCTAAGTGATTGCCACCAGCGCTCACTGTATGAGCCGGTTCACTCACTGTATGCCCAAGATTGGTGCCTCTCATCTTAATAACGTGACTGGTAGTAACTGTGTCCACGTCTTGACCAAACAGGCGTTCATATTCAGCGCGTGTCCCTCCCCATCTTTCAGTAGATTGAATCCATTCTTCATAGGTGGGAATAATCGATTTTTCGACGTTCGCTGTCACTAATGCGTTGTGGTCGACGCCTGTGATCGTCGCTAACGGATCATTGATATCGGCACCAGAACATCCTGAAAAATGTTTGGCCATGAACGCTAACAACTCTTGGTTGTTGTCCTTGACCGATGGCGAGTCATTATTTTGCTCATTGGGGAATGCTTGCTCTAAATCTGCTGACACAACAGCAAAATGCCCCCCTTTCACCTGAGCGCAAATGGTTCTTAACGGCTCATCGATTGGCATATTACGTTGACTGCTCGCATTGGCGTGTTCGGTAATGAATGGTCGTTGGTTTTTGTGCTCGACGATAAAAGGCGCATCAGAATCAAAAACGAATTTTTGTAACCCCTTGGAGATACGAGCCATGGTTTTCTCTACCAATGGCTTTTTACGATTGAATATGGATTTTACAGGGATAGTCCAATCAATCACGTCGGCAGCAACCTTTTGTGGGGCTAATTGATTATTGATTGCTGGATCACCGTGACTGACTTCTGGCCATTCAATCGGTTGTCCGTCATTTCTCATGACCATAAACAAACGCTTTCTAATCGTTGGTACGCCGTAGTCACTTGCCACTAGTTCACGGAAATCAACATCGTACTGGAGCCCTTTGAACAGTTTGAGCTTCTGCTTAATGTCGTATTGAATCCCACAAGCAAGTACGCATTCTTTCCACGACGGGTCACGAGGGGATAACCCTACCGTCAGCGCTTTGGTGAAATCTCTGAATGTCTCTCCCTTACGATCAGGATCTGGTCGCCAGTCGCCGTGCTCATCTTGTAATAAGGGACCCCAAGTGCTGAATTCTTTAATTTTCATAATATCGATATTGAGCGGTAAATATTGTCAGTTTGAGTCTTTGAATCTTGTGAGTGTGACCCGAGTTAGTGGAGCGCATCGCTTCAGATGCTAGAGGAACGATAAGTCATTAATTTATCAATTTAGTCGAGTCAGTAGCTATGTTATCCGTTCAATCTGGCGTCTTCATCTAACACCTCTAATGAGTGAATATGCACTTAATCATTAGGTGCAAGAATTAAGATGGAGAGAGATACTGCCAGCTAAGACAGTTATACTCAGAGCTGTGCTGACTGCACGGTTAACTAGGATCTGCCCCAAAGCTTGATAGAGAGGGAAAAGGGCTTGTAAGAAGTAACGAACAAAGAAAGGTAAGCAGTTATATCTGTTCTGATGAGATATAACTGCTTCTTATGTGAGAGGGTAAGGCTATTTTACTTCGTACCTAAGTAGAACTTCATTATCCAAAACAACGTTTGTTGACCAAATGAAGCTAGCTCCAGCACCACTGAATTTATCAATAAAGTTCATGTAAGATTTCTTGTTATTCACACCAATTTCATCTTCTGAGTATTCAGTCGCTTGCGGCCATGAAACTGCGTCAAAATCTTTTGCCATCCAGTTACTTGGGGTTTCCCAATGAGCTGCATAAGCATTTTCACCGTTATCTGTACCTTGTGTTGTACAGTTCTCCGATAGTCGCTTCCCATCAACTTCACTTAGGCAACTTAAATCATAGATTGGTGCAGTATAAAATGTCTGAGCTTGCCAGTCGGAACCTGTCACTGTGCCGTCACTAAAGCTTGCGATAAAGCCACCATCGCCTGGGTGGAATGCTTTCCCACGGTTATCTTCTGTACCTAAACCTAAGTTTTCTTCCCAATCAATTACTTTTACAGCAATCGTGTATGGCTTATTTACTTTAAACTTTACAATACTAGAGTTAAACGGTGTGAAAGGTACAGTGTCTACTGCTACGAGCTGACCATTAATATATAGCTCGAAATAGTTGTCAGCAAAGATGTAACCAGTGATCTCTTCACCATCTGAATCAATAACAGCCACAGGCACAGAGGCTTCATCCACATCGGCTATGCTTTCGGGTGTGATATTGGCGCACTCTTCATAAAGATCGACCGCTTTTGGCGCAGTTGTGAAATGGTTTTGAGCAGGGACTGTCCATACTTTTCCATCTGCGTCAGCAATTTCACCGATGCCTGCAACACGGCTTCGACCATTCGCACACTCAAAAAGGTCTGCTTCTACTGTTTTTGCAAGACCTTGGGTAATGCTAGCTGATCCTTTGTAATCACTAACTGTTCCAGTTACTGTTAGGTCGGAGGATGGAGAGCAGCCAGCTAACAGTAAGGCGATAGACGAAAGAGCGAACACTTGAGTGTTTGGAGTAATCATAAATAAAAATCCTGAAGAAAATATGAAGCTTAAGTGTAGTTTTAGTCTCAACAAATCACAATGTTGAGCTACATAAGTAATTGGCGCATATATTAAACGATGCACTGTAAATTACAGTAAACGATGTGCAATTTTCAGTAAATGGATTTCTACTCCGAGCTTTCATATCTAGTCGCTCGTAACTCAGAATTGTCCGTGCGACCTGAGGTCGTATGAAGCGTTGTTCACCGCTTAACGAGTGAACCATCTGTATCACCAGATGAACCTACGAGCCTGAATAAAGCAGCGGCTCGGACAATGTAACGAAACTTGGCCGTTGGGCTGAGTGGGAAAAGAATCGTGAGAGGACGTTCCTCCTGAAAACCACAATTCGGGTAAGTGCTAGGTAGTCAGTATGATGAACGTATGTGAATCCATTCAGTGCGACATGAAGTCGTATGAATCGTTGTTCGCCACGAAAAGAGCGAACCATTTGTATCACCAAATGACCCTACGGCTCTGAATAAAGAAGCGAGCCTGACAATGTAACAAAGTCTATCTGATGGACGGGAACTGAATCGCGAGAGGAAGCTCCTCCTGATAACCACATAAATCGGGTAAGTGCTAGGGAGTCAGTATGATGAACAGAAGTGAATCCACGTCAGATGCGTAATTTCACAAGCAGCGGAAGTGGTTTAGACGCTGTAGCTAAATAAGCAACGAGAGTAGGAAAGAAGTTTGTGTGTATTCTTTCGTGATCGAAATGCTCTCCGCATTATAGTGGGCATCTACCCTGACATTACGAGACATACGGAACATGGTAAGCCTGTATCACTCCCTCTGGGAAAGCTTATGTGGCCGATAGTGATGCAGGTAAAGGAGGTTGGAGAAAGCGAAAGCTGGATTGTAATGATGCAGATACAGGCACATGCCTGATCACGAAAGTGAGCCCACTTCCAACTGGTCTCCCGTTGCGAGAGAGTTTGAAGAACTTTATTAAGGAAGAAAAGCAAATGATGATTTCGAACGAGATTAGTGCATCTTCTGACAGTGCACAATGGCAATCCATTAACTGGAAGGCTGTGGAGGCGCATGTCTTAAAGCTCCAAATGCGTATCGCAAAGGCAACTAGAGAAGGTAATCACGGTAAAGCAAAAGCCTTACAGTGGATACTAACCCATTCTCGTTCAGCAAAACTTCTTGCTGTTAAGCGAGTATCTCAAAACAAAGGTAGTAAAACGCCTGGAATAGATGGCGTGCTCTGGAATACAGATGCACGTCGCATGAATGCAGTGAATCAATTGAGTCGAAAAGCTTATCAAGCTAAACCACTCAAGCGTATCTACATCCCTAAAAAGAACGGTAAGCTTCGACCACTTGGTATTCCTTGTATGGCAGATAGAGCGCAACAAGCGCTCCACCTCCTTGCTTTGGAGCCTATCTCGGAAACAATTTCAGACCCAAATAGTTACGGCTTCAGACCAAACCGAAGCACTACTGATGCAATAGCGCAGTCTTTCTTATGCTTGGCTCAAAAGAAGGCAGCTAAATGGGTTCTTGAAGGAGATATTAAATCCTGTTTTGATAAAATCGGGCACCAATGGCTTCTTGATAACATCGCTGTAGACAAGCGTATGTTGGAACAATGGTTGAAGTCTGGTTTTGTAGATAAAGGGTTGTTTTATCGTACGGAAGAAGGCACGCCACAAGGTGGCATAATTTCTCCAACATTAATGCTAATCACTCTCGCAGGGCTTGAACAACAAATAAAGTCCTTGGCTCTTAAGAAGAAAGCAAGAGCCAACTTTATTGGATACGCTGATGATTTTGTTGTCACTTGTACATCAAAGGATGTATTAGAGAACGACATAAAGCCATTGATTACTGAATTTCTACTAGAAAGAGGTCTAACACTTTCCGATGAAAAAACACGCACAACTCATATTGATGATGGATTCGATTTTCTAGGGTTTAACCACAGAAAATACAAAGGAAAGCTACTCATAAAACCGAGTAAAACCAATGTACTGTCATTCTTAAGTAACTTGCGTAGACTCATCAAAACTCACGCAACGATCCCCGTAAATAACCTTATCAAAATGATAAACCCCAAAATACGGGGATGGGCGAATTACTATCGCCATTGTGTTGCTAAACGAGTTTTCGGATACGTTGGACACCAACTATTCCAAGCATTATGGCTCTGGGCTATTAGGCGTCACCCAACTAAATCAAAAAGTTGGGTCACCCATAAGTACTTCATCAACCGAAAAGGCCAATGGCAATTTCACGGTTGGCAGAAGATAATGAATATGGATTGTCAGTTCAATCTATTTCAAATAGCCAAAGTATCAATAGAAAGACATGTGAAAATCCGAAGTGCCGCAACGCCATTTGACCCTCAGCACCAAGAATACTTGGCGAAGAGAAAATTCAAAAGGAAAGCTCGCAACTCTTGGAACGATCCTGTTTTAACTGCTTTATAAGTTGCTGGGTATCAAACGATGCCTTTGCGGAGGCTTGAGCCGTATGCAGTGAAAGTTGCACGTACGGTTCTTATATGGACTCTCGGCTGTCGTCAATCAAATCTTTCTAGTAAAACATGTTAGATGCGTTCTTATATACGGGCTACTATGAGGAGCTACCTCGCCCTAAAATGTAATCGCACCAATAGGTCAAAATCTTAGGGACGGTATTTTATTACCCTAGAACCGAGCTGACTTTTATTGGTTGGTCTTACCTGTTTTACTGTCGATCTTTGTTGACTGGACACCTTTTAAACTATGACTTCTGGCTCGTATTCTGAATCAGATTTCAAGATAGCAAAAGCGGTTCGAACAGTTTTGTTTGCTAGGGCTATTGCTGCTACTTTCTTTCCTCTTCTAGCTATCAAAGCCTTAAGCCATTGCTCTTTATGTGTTTTAGGTGGACGATTAACAACCAAACTAACAACAGAAAGCGCCCCTTGATATAACGTGGCTCGGAGTCGCTTGTCTGCACATTGTTTAGAAATATGCCCAATGTGTTCTTTCCCACCAGAACTATGCTGCTTTGGTGTTAATCCTATGCTAGCCGCTGCATTACGCCCATTAGAGTAGTGCTCGCCCTTGCCTAATCTCAAAGACAAACCTAAAGCACCAATAGGGCCTACACCTTCAAGTTTCATTAACTTTTGGCACACTTGATTTGATTCAATAGTCCCTTTCAAAGAAGATGTTATTGCATCGGCATGTTCTATCTGCACTTCTAAATGCTCCCATAGACTCATAACAATTTGTCTAAAACTATCAGGCAAATCATTTTCAGCGTCTTCTAAAATCATAGGAAGGTTTAGACGTAAAGAATTAATGCCTTGTGGAATAACAATTCCAAACTCTAATAACAAACCACGTATCTGGTTACTTTGAGCAATCACATGAGTAAGCGCTAAACTTCTTGCTCGTTCTGTTGATTGCATTGCCTGCTCTTCCACCGATTGAATACGTACACTTTGGATGTGTTCTAGGGGCGCAGCTGTTGCTATCGCAATGGCATCATTTTTATCGGTTTTCTGTTTTGTCTGAAATCCCTTAACAATTCTAGCATTGATGACCTTTACTTGATGGCCAGCACGTTCAGCATAACGAGCCCAATAATGTGCAGTAGCGCAGGCTTCCATCGCAACCAAAGACTTCGTTTCCTTTACTAAAAGCTCTTTTAATCGTTTTCTTGATACTTCCCTGTTATAAATGATTTTACCTCTAGGGCTAACCTTACAAACTTGGAAAACACTTTTGGCTAGGTCAATCGCAATAATATTGTCTTTTTCCATAATATGAACCCTGACTGTCACTGCTGGTATGAAATTTCAATGTAGCTCCCCGAAGGGAGAGAGTCCATACATCTTAGGGAGACGGCACTTGGTAACAAGTGTCGTCCACCCGACAGGTGCGTTATATGATGAAGCAGCGGAAGTGGTTAATACGCTGTGGCCAAAAGGCAATGAGAGTTGGAAAGAGGTTGGACAGTACTTTTTCGTGGTCGCCGTACTCTCCGCACTATAGTGGGCATCTTATGTGGACTCCCCATTGTCAACAGTAATCGTCAGTAAATCAGAAATAAATGCGCACTTATGTACGAGCTCAACAAGAGCAGCTAACTCAGGCTCTACGATATTTACGCGAGTTAGTAGCAAATCTAAGCTACGAGTTCAAGACTCTCAGATGCCCGCTGCTTTGACTAACTGATTTTCATCCAATTTATGCATTTTACTGTTAAGACAATTTACTAAGATACTAACGGTTCAGCTTTATATTCCGTACCTTGAGTTAAAATAGCAAATGCTGTTCTGACATTTTTATTTGCCAACGCTACCGCAGCACACTTCTTACCTCTACGTTCAATTAAATTTTTTAGCCACTCTTCTTTTTTTGTTTTCGGTGGGCGATTGGCAACCTTGCTTACGATCGACATCGCACCAGTAATCAATTGGCTTCGAAACAGAGTATTTTTAAAACCTCTTCCTATCGAACCGATTTTAGCTATCCCCCCATTTCTTTGTTCGCTGGGGATTGGATAATGGCTTGTGCGGTTTTAGGGGGGGGGGGAGGGGCATAGTTCAGTATCTGCACTACTCAGTGTGGTGTACTCATTCTTAAAGCCGTACTGTCAACTGGCTATGGCCGTAGGCGGTTTTGCGGGAGGCAAGAGGTAGGGGTCACATTGCAAATCCTGAACGCAGCCCTGAGTTCTAATCGATCGTGAAAAAGCGATATTTATAGTGGGAACGCATGTGCGGGTAGTGCGACCCCACTATAAATAAATCAATCGCTGTGCTCACAACGCCGTATGTCAAAATACTTCAACACTGCCACTCTTTACTAGACGATGAACGTCAGTTCGGTTTCAGTGATTTTCACTTTAAGATTCTTCCAAGAGTTGTCAGCTAAGGTCTTCTCAATCGTGCCTAAAGGGAGGTGTTCGCCAAAATCGTCGCCACCTGCGATGTCCCTTGAATTATCCCACCACTCATCATCATCCAACTTAGGATCACACCCGTTGGCATATTGAATGTTGTTCTCAAAGTCATTGTTTTTTTGACTGCCAACGGTTTGACCAATGTACAAGCCTTGGTCTTTGGCAAGGAAAAACTGGGTTTTATTGTGCTTCTTACAGAATTGGACAAGTTCTTCCACTTGCTGACGAGTAAAGATTGCGATTCCCATAATGAGTTCCTTTTTTTGTGGATGTCCTATCAAACTACGCGAGCAAATTGGGGGGAGCAAATCAGCACCAGGCGGAAACGGGGGGAGAAATGAACCGAGCAGAAATTATGTGGGGAAACAGTTGGCACCATAAATAGCCTTATTCATTCGTATTGCCATTAAATCAACTTCGTTAATTATCTCTCCCCCGTTTCATTCACTATCCATTGTCATGATTGCCCTGCCAGCCAGTTCGGGGGGAGTGGCATTCAGCTCTCCCTATGATGGGCCATACCTTATGTACCCACATCACTTGGAGATTGACGATGATTAACTCTATCCAAACCGATATCCAAAAGTTCGCTGAAACAAGCAGCATGGAACTCTATCTCTCACTGGCATTATCGACTAGCAATCTTACGAAAGATGACTCCGAACGCTTGAGCGTTTTGGTTCAACAACACAGTAACACCCACACACACGTTCTAGAGCGAGAGTATGGCTACTTTATTAAGCTGCAAGCCGCTGACCCCGATGACTCAATGAGCAGTGAAGGTCTAACCCTCAATACGATGGATGGTATGAGTGACACATTTAATCAAATCATGGCTTGGGCAACGTCCAACCACATCGGCTTAATTGAATTCGACCGAGACGCCAATCAAATCCCTTTGTTTGAGACTTTCGATTGGTAACTGCGGGTACGTTTAACCGCTTGTTCACTGCCAATTCGTTTCATTCCACATCCAGTATCACAACCAACACTAAGGTGATGACCATGACAGACACAATTCAAATGCAAGATATCGACGCGACTCCACAGACCCAAGATCTATTAACGCTCGGTGAGCTTAAGGAATTCATCGACCAGTCACTGGCGAACGGGAGTACAGAGGAATCCATTGTTTACAACACTGGCATTCAGGTGTTTCAGTGAGGCTCAATGACGCTGGTGGTCTGTGTCTCGACGAATACGGGTATGAGCCCGAATAAAGCCGAGGTGATTTATGAGCATTATTTTGTTTAGCAGCATTAGTCATGGGGTCTTGCGTACCTCATTGTCGAAACAGAGCTACCGAAGTCGTGCAATTTACATGAGCATCGATGGCAAGCCACCTCGGTTTGTCATCAATCACAACGTGTCGTTGGACAACGGTCATGTCATCCCTATCGATAACCTTGAAGCTGTGAAGCGAATGACTCAACAGTTAGTCGAGACACAAGGGAGGTTCTTCGCGATACATGGCCAGTTCGATGATCCGTTTGCACTGTTAGCGTATATGGATAAGTACCAACTTAGTTTCTCTGAAGATTCCAGACACCTCAAGGTGTCGGTGTCGAGTGAAGGGTTTACCGACATTCGTGGCAACTTAGAGCAGCAGTCTTGTGCATTCAGTTTTCGTTTTTATTGCGATGATGCGCTTGGAGAGTGGCTAGACATGGCGCTGTGCGTTGACCCAAATACGATGAAATATTGGGAGAGAACCGCATGAGTAAGGATCTGAAGAAGCAATTGAATAATGTCATTGAAAGTATGCGGTATCAATTTGGGACCCATTCATTTCTCGATATGTTCATCGACTATTGGTGTTTCTTACATACCGAGATGTACCCACCGAGCGAGACGGTTATTGAACAGTTGTCCGTCCCTGATATCCAGAAGGATTGTCAGCTGATGACGCACTTGATATGCAAGTTGGCCATAGAAGAAGGCGAGACGGATGTTCTTGGGGACTTGTTATCCAAATACTCCAGCTTGGCGCACACCAACGATTTTTTCCCAACACCAATCGCGCTGGCAAAGCTCTTAGCTGGCTTGAATCGCGCAGGTATGAATGAAGATAGTGGGGCAATATCGTTATATGAACCTTGTGTGGGTTCTGGGGCTGTCACCCTGTCGTTCATCGAAAATGAATACTTTGATCACCTCGATAAATCGAGCCCTTTGGACCACTTAACGGTGTGTGTCGAAGAGATATCTGAACTGTTATGCAAGGCATTTTTAATTCAATTGCTTTTGAAGTTACAGCATCTTGAGTATGTAGGGGGAAAACCTGCGCTTCCGGCCAGCGTCGTCATTCAGCAGATCGATGTCATTTCAAGAAAACAAAGAAAGGTCTGTTTTAATATGGAATCACCGGAGGGTTAGAAAGAAACCATGTATATGACATGAAATCGGGTAGGGACAGGCAAAGAAAAAGCCCAAATATCGGTGAGATGTTTGGGCTTTTACGCGTTCAGTTAATGCAGCGTGACCAATTGGTTAGATTCCGTTGGCGCGTATTTCATTAACCAATTTTTATAAATGAAGTAAGAAGAAACGGTCGACACATATTCGTCGTTCTTTGACGCCCATTCTTGATACGTTAAGTTTAAAGAAGCGGTTTTCTTTGCCGCACAATACTCTGCTTTCAAAAAGGATTTCAACGACTCAAAACTGAAATCGAGGATCTGATAATGTTCCAAAAACATAATGATGTTTTCATCAAATGTTTCAAATGGATTCGATGTGGTGTTTAACTCGTGCGTATGATGTAGTTGCATAATATTAACTTAGTATTCTTATCTTTAGTTAAACCAAACTTTCGAATGGCTATAAATGTTTAGGAAATGCGTAGACGTACACTCCTTTACTTTTGATATATCTACTGTTTGCAACGTTTGACGTAGTTAGTTTTTTCTTTTCTTAAAACCTTCGGTAAAACAAGGCTTTAAAACAACCACATTCGCTATAAAAATGTGAGTGCTCTTATTATTATTTTTGTTATCAAATTATAGCATTTTTTAGTTTTTGGACTTGTTGCTACTGTCGTACAGTGTCCGTCCATGTAAAACAGTATGCAGATGAGTGTGGTACAATATGTCAATTAACGGAAAGAATTTTAAGACTTAGTATAAAATTTTGAATAAAGGTAACAATATACTAAACCATTAAAGTTTCCGTTAACTCGAAACAAAACCATTCTGTCAATTATTAACGCCTTGCTAAGTGGCAAATGAAAATGCACTCAATTGCATTAATATCTGTTTACCAAGATCCCCTGAATTCTTCAACAAAATTTGGTATGTTTTGGATTGATTCTCATAATGGAGACTTTATTACATTTTCATTTGGAATCTTCATTCAAGTAAATTGTGCAACGGTGAAATCTAATGAGTCATGTTTCATGGCTTTTTGACTTGAACGGGTTTCTATTTTACCCCCCGTTTACCCACTGAACCCTTTTGAACTATCGTACGATTCAACTATCGGGGGGATACGAAGAAACGGACTTACATAATACTCCCATCCCCACAATGAGAGAGATGATTATGGAACGTTTAAATGTTATGGATTCAGTTGTAGCATCATTAAAAGACGGTGAGGCAACGTTCATTATGACGGCAAGCCCAAAGGGTGAAGAGTATGTGTACTCCGTTGGCGTGTCGGTCAGTACAGATAACGCATTCGAGATCGCCATTACCGGCTTAAGTCCAGAACAAATGCACTTCTTCGGAAACCATTTTGCTCAACACATCAAAGAACGCGTGATTGAGTTAGATGAACCTATCACTTATGTTGAAGAGGTATTCAATGTGCCGGTTGCATTGGTTAAAGTATCTCAAGAGCATATGCATGATGGTACGTTCACCGTTGCTGAAACCACGCTGGACATGACCGACAAGCAAATTCCGATGTTTCAACTGGTTTTACCCGACCCAAATGGCCGCTTTCCGTGGCAAGAGCACGTCGACTCAAAATGGAAAAAGTATCAAAGCATCTTCTTTGATGTGCAACAGATCGAAAACTTATACAACTAGATAGAAGAACATCCATTTCTCCATATTACGACTGTTATTTGACCAAGGATGGACAATTTCAACCCATGAATAGCTATGTATTTCCATGCAGTAAACGGGCGGGATCTTACTTTATTCAGATCCCGACTGTTTGGTCTGAAAAGGCCACTGACAGTGAGTATTTCTCTACCTCTCGTTATCAATCCCCTAAAGCAGTGCAGAAACATACGTTAAAGCGCAACTCGCGTATATTTATGGCGACATGCGAGCTGCATTAATTCTCGCGTACCCACGATGGGTAAAGAAGCTTAAGTATGGGTGCCAAGTGTCAGTGAGAGAAACACAACGAGTCAGTAGAGGAAAGCCATACCCAGTATTCGACGTATCTTGGACTGAGTTTACATCTGATGAATTTGGAGTAAGGACGTCGAAGCGGAAGAGAACATCACGGTCTTATAATGTCGAGAATAAAACAGAAGTTGCACACAACGTAACTTTATTTGTGGCCAGTCTTCGCGCAGAGACAACGGCCAGTGTCCTACACCACTCGGCTCTGAACTTTGAATACGACCTGAGTGAGTTAACGCGCTCTTAGATTAACGAAGATAGGGGATGGGTATTTACATGCGCTGACGATGAACAGTCTCATCAGCTCATGGTTATTGCTCATCTCGGTTATCGTCTACGCAAAAGAACCCTGCTCTTAACTGCGAACACGCTTCCAAGAAAGATTCTGTCTCTTGTCGACTGACATTGTAATCCAGTCTATGGAGTGCCTTGAAGTGGATCTCGCTAATCACATCACAATGCTTAAGAACCCAATCGGGTAACTTGTATTTAATCGAACGCTTCATCGTACTAATACCACCACCCTTTGCGCCGAGTTCTTTCATGCGACTTTCTAGGTATTTACCTTCTGCAACAATCGCAAGAATCCGATCATTGAGTGTGTCAATTGGGTACTCAGGCGGTGAGGCATTCGGCTGGTGGTTTGATGATTGGCACTGAGCGCTACATAAAAGCTCATCTTCTGCTTGGCCTTCTAAATAGCGCTGCAGCTCCACTTCAGGAGAAAAATCCACGATTTGCTTATGATGCTCAGTTAAGTCACCGCTAATGATCCCTCTTGACGCATAGAGGTGCGTCAATTTATCCGCTACCTTCTTGCAGCATTCAGCGTCAAATTTATTGGTTTCATGCTCAGGACATGACATTTTGTGGAAAATCGCATTTACTTCGTCGCGAACATCATTACCGTTAGGTGTAGGAAGCAGATGCGTCAAATTGAGTTCATCAGTGCTTGCTTTGTTGTCACGTCCCTGTTTTTTGTTACTCATAAGCCACCTAACTGCAATAAGATTGGAGTGATAATTTTCTAATAGTTTTGAATATAGTAATTAAGGGATCTGCTATTGGCAAATAGGCATCTTTAATAAACGTCTTACCGGATCATGTGCATAATCCCGTGTAATTAAAGGGCTTACAGCTATCTAATGAGTGAATGCTTTTGTTTATAGAGATATCAATGGCTTATGCAATTGCTCTAGCCAAGTTGATAATTTCATTGACTCAAATCATTCGTTGTTTTGAATCCGGTCACATTTATTGGCACAAGATCAATCTTTGTAGCATTTGCCATTGCGAATAAAAGAAACACAACATACATCACCCCCTTCGATTACGTGCTTGTTGGTACTCCACGAACTGAAACGCATCCAGTATATGAAGATACTTCAGTTACCCTGCTCAAATATTATTCAACAATAACATTTTATGTTATCGCATATAGGGGTAGGCTCCTTTGCCATCACTCCACCACCTGCGTGAATATTGTCTTTGAACGACATTGAAAGCACGCTCTTCGCAATCATGTCATCCATTTCACTTGATATTCAGGGAGAGTGACATCACAGAAGCAATCCTGATGTCACTTTCCCTGACAAGTGCCAGCTTTTAACCAGCATGACGTCTATTTCAATTCCAGCTCGGTATCTGCACGCAGCTTGATGGCGGTTTTAACCAGAACTTCTGCCCAAAAGTCCGAGCTCAGAATCTTCATCATGCTGAATTTAGCTTTGGTGTAGTTCTGTATGTCCGTGACTTGGTATTCATCTCTTAGTCCTTCACGGATCTCGAAATGCGTTTTCACTTCGTCTGCAAAGCCTATATCGACAGCTTCAGCCCCGGTCCAGATGTAACCGGTAAAGATGTCCGGGTTATCCGTCATCAATTTCTCGCCTCTACCTTCAATCAAGGCATCTTTAAATTCTTCGAACAGCGGCTGGAGGACATGCGTCTCAATGTGCTTTGTTGCTTCTGGGTTTTCAGGTAAAAATGGGTCCAAAAGCGCTTTGTTTCTACCCGCCGTGTACGTTCGTCTTTGAACTTGAACTTGTTCAATGAGTTTGTCGAACCCCCATGTATCCATTCGTACCCCGACACTGCCAATCAATGAATTTCTATGTGCATACACCTTGTCAGCGGAAGAGCTGATGTATAAACACGCAGAAGCACACATTTCTCCTATCGAAAAATAGACCGGCTTATTTGTCGTTTCTCTCATGGACATTAAGGTGCGATGTAAAATCTCTGCCTGCACGGGACTCCCACCAGGTGAATTGGCTTCGATTAAAATCGCGTGCGCGAGAGGGTCTTTCATTGCTTTCCTGATGCTTTCTGAAAGTATGGTGCCGTCAGCGGTAGGGCTGCCTCTTTCTACCGCTCCCTCTAATTGGATTAAGGCGATATGTGGCACTGGCATATTGAAGTAATGGCTTCTATATATGGTTTGACCAACGGCAAACAGTACACCAAAGACAATGAAACCAACCTTAATCCGATTTAGGTTGTGAATAGACCGGTATCGCTGCGTAAACTCTTTGAGGTTTTCTCTCAATGACTTTGGTTCTTGATTCTTCTTTTTAAATATCCGCATGTTATTGATTACCTATGTCTGTTTAAAAGCGTTGGAATTCACGCATGATCGTGGTGGTTAATAGGATGCATAAACCAATGAAAAATAGGGGTAAATATCGCCAGAATCCGCCATCAATGATGGGGACAACAAGGAAGACCCATAGTGAAAAGAGAATGATGAATATCATGCGAAAGGCCAGTGCCGCTATTTTCACGTTGTGCTGTGTAAAGGCGTAGATTCGCTTACGATATTCGTAGTAAGAATCACTCATGAACGCGAAGATAAGCACCCCGCCTAAAAGAAGCCATTCCATGAGTACGTTCAGTCGAAGTATGCTGCGATACCACCACATCTTTGTGTTATCCACCAGCCGCTCTGATATGCCTGCAATAAAGACCCCGGACCCATTTGTTTTTTCAGGTTTGATATAAAATCTATCAATGACATTGGAGATGCCCGTATCGACCATCGTCGTCTGGTATTGACCGTTTACACGGTCGAACACTATTTCTGATTGCTCTTCGGTCATTGTCGACTGAACAATGGACACCTCATCGATGACGTCGGCTCTAAATTGCTCCGCTGACATACCAAACCAGCAATACAACAAAGAAAAGAACCAGATCATAAACCCCAGTCTTACCCACGGGTTTAGTATCGAGACACCATCACCGAGTAGGGCTTTGTTACCTTCGTCGATAAAAGATTGGGTATCATGCGCCATGAGCAGCCTCCAATATCTTTTCAGGTTTGAGTAACAGGTCTAACAAATTCACCGAGCGAGGATCTTCGAAGGCGTAGGGTGCGATACCCATTGTATTGAGTTCAGGACGACCGAAGAGTTGAGGGAGCAGTAACAGGCTCAGTTGGCGACAATGTTTCTCGCTCTCTGAGGTTAGTTTTCTGTCAATGACTTCCATGCAACATACGCGGCTGGACGTAGCAAAGTCTGAAAATGAACAGCGAATCGGGTCCCAGATTAGGTCGCAGCCTGCCTTTGTGTCTTCTGATGTGACCATGACTTTGAACAGTTCTGAGGTTCGGTCAAACACTTTCAAAAAGATGTGCTTGAAGGCGACTTCCTTGCCGTGTGTCTCATAATGCTCATCCCATGTATCGGCCATCTCTCGCAATACCACGTCAAGTAAGAGTTCTTCTTCTCCTTCATTGAAAGAAGCTGGCACAACGTCACCGAATAACCTCACTACTCGCATTTGAACCTCACCAAGAGACGGCCAAATAAACGCTTGATAATTCAATCGCTCGCTCAACTCTTTATCGATCGTTCGATTCAGATAAACGCTGGCAGTAATTTTTTTGAATTTGGTCGATACTTTCATAATATTTCCTTAACGTGGCTCTACAGGCAGGCGGAGGAGGGGTTTATTTCCATTTTAGAAGCTGCATATAGCTTGCAAATTGGGTAAGGCCGATACCATGAACGGTGGAAATAAACTGCGCTCTTCTGATGACTCACGTACACCAGAACCTGAATTGAATGAAGAGACGGAATCTTGTGTTGAGGCGCTGTTTGAAATCATCTTTTGATGCTTTCTTAGATCGGCAGCCCCCATCTTTTCTGATACATATTCACGAGTTACTTTGCCTTCACATCGCATGGCGATGGTATTGGCACACAGCTCGGTTATCCTATCGGCGGTCGCTTGCGAGGTTTTTTCTACGATGTCGGGCATGGACTGGGTACTTAAGTACAGTTCGTATTTGGATTGACGACCGACGGCGAGTAAATTTAGTATTGGATCATTAAGCGCGTTATGGGCTTCATCAACCATAAAGCAAACCTCTGGCTCTTCTCCTGTACCAAAGTTATAACGTTCAGCTGACGATGCCGCTGCAGCTGCCGACACAAGCTTCGATAAGGTGCCTGAAATCACTGGGTCTGTTAAACCGTCTGTGGCGCAGTACAGCACTCCACCTGTGTTTGATAACTCGCGTAAATTGACGACGTTCGGTTGGTTGTCCGACAAATTATTTAAATCAGGGGACAACAAAGTATCTAGAGGCGCCGAACAAAGTTGTTCCAGAATTGCATTCAATGAGCCAGTTTTGGTGCTCACTTCAGATGATTTTTTATGGAAGGCGTCAATGATCCCTGAAAGTTGAGAGCAAGGTTTGTCTTTGGCCATGACATCGGAATAATACATGATCATATTTTCAAGCCAGTCTTGCGAGCCCATGGCCTTGATGCGACCGTTCATTTGGGCTTTCCAGTCCACACCTATTTCTTGACTGAAGTACGTTTCACACGTTTTCTCTACCAGACGAACTAGACCTTCACGCAGGTAGTAATGAAGGGTACGAAGTGTGAGTCGTTCACCGATGTATTCCGCTGCCTGAGTAATTTGGTTTACACGTTCCCAACAGAATTGTTTAAATACTTCCCCAGAAGAGCCGCCCGTTGGAATACATTCAACGACACGGGTTGCCAGTTCCGATGTTCGGTTATAGTTGGCTAGGCAATCAACAACGACAGACTCTGATGGCCGTGCGGGGGCAAAATAGTAGAACTGGTCCCCTTTACCCTGACGAACCATCTCTGCTTTCAACCCATTTCGCATTTCCGGCGTATTTTTTGGGTCGATGATGATGAGCAAGCATTTTCGCTTTGACCACAGTTTGTTTAATGCGATTAACTTTAACAACGTTGTTTTGCCAGAGCCCGGAACGCCGTAGATGATTGTGTGTGCGCGGCCTACATCATAATGCACAGTCACAGCTTTCTCGTTGCCCAAGGCCATGAGGAATGGCTCCCCACCTAATGCTTCGTTCAGGTCAGGGTTATAGGGGATAAACTTCCTTAAATATAAAGGCACTTTTTGGTCGCGGCGTGCAGAAGGGAGGGCGTTGATTTTATACATATTGATGGCGTGCTCAGGCCCCCAATTAAAGCCGGTCCCTAAGTACATGCGGTCTTTGTATTTTTCTGCCTTCTTTCGAGTGTCTTCCAAAGACTCTATATCCAGTTTGTTTGAACACAATCGAGCTTGCATCTTTAGAATTGGCCATGCTTCAGAAGATCGTTTTGCGGCCATGACAAAGCTGGTGGCCATACCTAGCCCTGTCAGCATCACCGTATCGGGAGCCGGTGTCTCAGTGAATAGGTTGTACAATGCTTGATATCCACCAGCGACACTGAAAAAAGCACCCGAAGCCAGCCATGCGCGAGCTTGTTGTATCTCAAACACTTCACGGAAGTAGTCTTGAATATCGTCATACAGGGGTTTTGTCTTTGACTTAAACATCAGAAGCGACTCCATTAGCAATTAAGTTCAATTCTTTGGCGAGGTTTGAATCTAAAATTAACTTCTCTTGCTCGCTGTTAATGGTGAGCTTTCCTGCAAAGAAATCGAGGTTATCCATACGCTCCGGCCTACCATAGTCATTGAAATTTTTAATTTGATCTAAGAACAGCTTTTCGCCCACACCGAACAGCTCTGCGAAGGCTTTGACGCAACTGCTGTCCAACTTGATGTGCTCTGTCGCGTCAATGCCCAATACTTTCCCTGGCTCTATGTCATCTCCGAAGCGGTCAAAAAAGGCCGTTGTATTCATTTCCATGTTGGTCATCTCTACAAGACAAAGAACCCACGTTTTGTGCGCGTAGATCGCATTTCTTGAGCTGTAGCTGACAATGGAATCACCATCGGTCCTACCATTGGATAGCGCCCATGCCATCACATAACACAAGGTTCTTAGGTCTTTATCAGACACATTTTTTAAAGCGGAAGCTCTTTGCGGTGCTTTCTGTGTTTGGGACTTACGCCCTTTAGCTGCGGTGGCTAGAGGTTTGGACGACGGTGCCTGAACCGGTTTGTCGTCAGCTGCGTTGATGTTCATGCCATCCCATACACTAGGTGCCGCATTGTTTTCTTCCACCGACTGATTTGTTTCATTTTCGAACACGATTGTTGGCCCCCTTGTCTTTGACGGTGAGTTTGCCTTTGTGGTGTTCGTCTTAGTCGCTGCTTTTTTCGTTGCTGGCTTTTTCGTTGCTTGTGGTTTGGGTGCTGGTTTCTGCGCAGGCACGTTGTTTTGAGCAGGTGTCGCTGTTGCTGGCTTCCCATCGTTGCTCGTGTTGGCCGGTGCTGGTGCATTGATCTGCTGCGGGGTCGTTGTCGGTGATTGATTTTCAGCAGCTTGCATGAGTTCTTCAGGTGGTTTTGGTAGCCCCGGCAAATTCAACGAACGAGCCTTATTACGATTCACTTGGGAGCCTTGCTCTGGGTCCAAGTTATAAAGGGTCTGAAATGGGTTATCTTTTGGCTCGGTATAATCCAAGCTGCCTTTGGCGTCGATTGTTAAGCGTTCGCCCATGCTAGAAAATTCGATGTAACAGTCTTTAAGGTTAGGTGGGCGTAATTCACCTTCGAATACCAAATCTGGATAACTGATACGAACGATATCAACTTGTCGCATCTTCCCTTGCTTCGCTGTAAATGTGAGCCTCACAAAGTCTGACTCTTCGTGCATCGGCTCCACAATACCTAGCTCTTCCATCTCCTGAACCACGATACCAATGTTGGATTCAATTCTGGCTAGGTGACCCGAGTTGCTAGAATTGGCGTTCATGTGGCTGATGATGTCTTGCATGCCATTTCGGTAATCGAGATATACCTCCCCATCAATGACATACATGCGAGCACCGATTTCATTGACTTTGTTCCAACGGTTTTTTCGTAAATCACGGATGGCCGAGATAATGCCGTGACTCTTACCGGCTTTACGCTGTCCGATGAGTTTGTGGAATTGGGTTCTACGATCTCGTTCGGCACTGAGCGCATCGGCACGGCGCAATGGTTTCTCGATATACCCTTCCTTACGGGCATAATTCTGCAGCGCGTCAATGATTGGTCCTGAAAGGTTATCGTTAGATTGATATAACCAGCGCTTTGCTGTGTCACTCAGAACTCTGTCTAATAACAGCACTGACAGCTTCTCATGGTAATGATTAGCACGGCGTGGATTCCAGCTAACGGTGTAGCGGTCAATACCGTATTTTTCACTGAATTCGTAAATGGTTTCAATTTGTGGGTTCCAGGTAGTATCCAGCTCTTTCCCCGAAACCCTCATGTCAGAAATGACTTTCCCTGCATCATGCAACAAACCTGTTAACCATGCGGCAAAGCGCCATCGCGGTTCTCGTAGCATCTCCTCATCTTGGAATCCGATAGCCAAAGGCCGAGAGCCCTTCGACATTCTTAAGGTCATTAAGGCAACATCTAATGAATGACGAAGTAGGCCGCCAACTTCATTGTGATGATGGTACTCACTAGCAGGCAGTAGGTGGAAAAATGAAATCACAGAACGGATCGCGTGCATGTACGTGTTCATAAAGCATGGCGTCAGGTTTTTATCTGTACCTTCGAGCATGCCTACGGCAAGGAAGGTTTCCTTAATAATGCCTCTATAAGCGAATAAAATGTCCCCCTCCGTTAAGACAGGGACACCATCTGGCGTCGGCGGGTATTTGATCATGCTTGCGACTTCTTTCTGCAAGCGTGTGATCTCCTGCTGCTGCTTCAAAATAGTTTCACTGGCGAACTCCTCATGCAGCTCACCAGTTTTCAAGCGCAATTTCTCTTTTACGATAATTGCATTTTGAGTTAATTTTGATCTGACGCCATCAAACATTCGCATTAAGCTGATTCCTGTAGTGACTCATCGGATTTTTGAGTTATTACGGTTTGAATTTCTTCCGCACTCAGTGGGTCTTCGTCTTCGCCTAATATCTCAGCGCCACCAGCATGAATATCCACCGGTTCTGCTTCTTGCTCAGTTTCAGCTTCATTCAATGGAGCCGACACGTTATCTGGCTGCTCATCGGTGACCTCTTCAACCACCTCTACTGGTTTCAACTTTTGATTGATTTGTTGATTAACGCGTTGGTGTGTTGTGCCGCGACCAGTGTCTAGCGAGCGAAGTTGGTTGGTAATACGGAACACGTCGTTAGAGAAGCGCGACATCGTAGAAGCGAGTTTGATTTTCGCGTACTTGTAACGTTCTTCGTCGACATCGCCTACCATCCAAAGTACTTCCATGACCGCCATCGAGTTGTCGAACTTTCGAATGACCTGCAACACACGTTGGAAGACAGGGTGGGTCACATCGATGACGACTTTGTGGTTATCTGGTACTTCGATTTCAGGAAAAGGTACATTGCGATTTTGTTTGCGGTATTTACGCTTCACTGCATCAGCCTGTCTTGCAAACTCACCTTGACCTTCTTCCAAATGTTCAAAGTTGGTTTCAAAGATAGACACTACCGCATCACGGTTTTCATCGTTGTCTTCGGTGGACTCGTACAGCGTCGCAATACGTTGTGTTGCGCCAACCAATTGACCGCCTTTTTGACCTAAGTAGCGGTACATTGTCTCGCTTCGACACACGATTGAAACGGGGATGTGGCGTCGCATTTGCTTAAATTCAGCCATGGTGATTCTCCTTAGAGATTGATGAGTTCTGGGTAATGGTCAGCGATGACCTTTTCTAGCTCGCCTATTTTTCGGTTGTATTCCCTGCTTAGTGGGAGCCCTCTATCTGCAATGAAAATGCTGAGTAATACGCGTCGTTCCTCTCGAAGCGTTTTATAGCGCTCCCTTAATCCGAGGTAACGTCGTGTGGGTGGACTGATGATTTTCTTAAATGCTAGGAACAGCTTTAATTCCCAATCCCTCATGTATTTTTTACATTGTGATTTGGAAAAAGGGTGGGTCAGCACTTTGTAGGGAATCTTGTTCTCTGACTTGTTCTCGTACTTCGTCGCGAACTTAGGAATTTCATAGTATTTCTCTGAATTCGGAATCTTCTTATCGGGATCAAAGTGATACGCCTTCTTTTTTGTTGTTTTGTTTAAGCGGCTCATGTCACGCATTCGAAGTTCAAAACACATCACCATCTCCCAACCGTCTCTGTCTTTGGTGTAATACTTAGTCCCAATCAGTACATGGCCTGTATTGGCGAACGTGCTTCTACGGTTGTAAGAATTGTCTTTGATAATTACATGGTTCTGTTCGAGCTGAGGTTTTCGGTAATACTTGTCAGCCAAGTCTTCCATTTCGGCTATAAGTTCACCGGCTTCGGCATAGACCGCCTTCAGTTCCATTGCATTACGTTTTAGGTTCTTGGTGATCAAACCCAATTTTAAATCTGCATGGATATCGTCTTTTTTAACCTGAACATCAGCCTCAATGTCCTCAGTAAGAACATCAAGTTCGTCTGTTTGAACGTCAAGGACATCCGCCTGTTCATGCATAAACCCTGTCTCCTTCCCAAATGGGGTATTGGTTGATACTGCATGAAATAAATCGACGTTTTTTCAAATAAGGGACGAATTTTCGCTAATAGATTTCAGAATTGCTTTCCGAATAGGGCAGGTCTGCGGGTGTTTACGTTGGTATGAACAATGGTTCAATCATGAAAGTCGTATCCACGAATTTGAATTTGTTCAGCCTAACACTTTGTCTCGCTATGACAGGGAAGGGGGACTAGACATGACCAGCGTTCGTGGAATTTAGCTGGTGACCAACGATTCGAGCTCGTGCAGTCGCTCAACTCAATTTCTCTGAATGACATTGGAACTAATGACTTTCCACCAGCTCCTCGGCTGGGAACCGGCGGATGACCAGCACCCAAGAATTTCTTCCGGCGCAGATGTCGATTCCCATGTCTTGCACTGACACGGGATGATGTGTCCCGGCACCAGCGCCGGTTTATCACCCGAGAACCTGCTGGTCACGAGTATCACCAGGGCCTCGCTGGAAACAAATATCCAAGCTCAATATCTCTGACCGACACTGAATGTTATGACCCGGCACCGGCTCCTCGGCTGGGAACCGGGCGATGGGACTCGGCGGATGACCAGTACCCAGGCGCTCGCTCCGGCGTAAGTATCATTTCCCCATGTCTCGCACTGACACGGGATGTTATGACGCAGCACCAGCGCCGGTCTTTCACCCGAGTGCCTGCTGGTCACCAGGCGACGCTGGTATCAGATATCTAAGTTCAAAGTCTGTGACTGACACTGAATGTTATGACCAGACACCAGCTCCTCGGCTGGGACCCCGGCGGCTGGCCAGAACCCCTTGTATTCGTTCCCGCACAGATATCAATTCCCATGTCTCGCACTGGCACTGGGAGATGAACACTCATAGGCTTTGGTGAACGAACGGACCTTTTGCTCGGGCAGTGCGGCGCCAATTAGCTTAGGGCCTAAAACAGTCGGGCTATTCAAACTAATCAAAATCAACACGAATGACTTAAAGCTCGACCAAATCTCAAGCCTATTGAATCAACTTGGTACGACGGATTGTTAATACCAAGCTCAATATCTCTGACCGACACGGGATGTTATGACCCAGTACCAGCGCCGGTCTTTCTCCCGAGAACCTGCTGGTCGTGATTATCACCAGGGCCTCGCTGGAAACAAATATCCAAGCTCAATATCTCTGACCGACACTGAATGTTATGACCCGGCACCGGCTCCTCGGCTGGGAACCGGGCGATGGGACTCGGCGGATGACCAGTACCCAGGCGCTCGCTCCGGCGTAAGTATCATTTCCCCATGTCTCGCACTGACACGGGATGTTATGACGCAGCACCAGCGTCGGTTTATCACCCGATTACCTGCTGGAGATGAATGCACGGACCGGGGCTCGCTGGTAACTAATATCCAAGTTCAATATCTCTGACCGACACTGGACGTTATGACCTGCCACCAGCTCCCTGCCTTGGAACCGGCCGATGACTAGTACCCAGGCGCTCGCTCTGGCGTGGGAATTAATCCCGCATGTCTCGCACTGACACGGGATGGCATGACGCGGCACCAGCGCCGGTCTTTTAACCGAGAATCCGCTGGTCATCGTGAGTTGAGAATCCGTCAAAGACAATTGGCTTGAACACCATTTTCTAGATTGTTTAGTAATTAATTCATATTCATTGTCACCCCGAGAAATTGAACCGTCTCGGGCAACGACTCAATCTTGGGTAGTACCGTTCGGCTTGAGATGATTTTTGGAAATTTATATTTATTTTTTTTGTTTTTAAGAAGGGCTGTACCGCTCAGGATTCCATTTCAATGTCTTGGTTAGACTCTTTACGGTTAGCCAGTGGTCATTGATTCACTCTCGGGCAGGGTCAATTCTGATTCTTAGGATGTCACGGTCGATGATTGATGCTCGGGCAGGGTCAATTCTGATTCTTAGGATGTCACGGTCGATGATTGATGCTCG
>NZ_JBFSSD010000022.1:51817-63515 GCF_041466145.1 Vibrio sp. 10N.239.312.D08
GGCAGGGTCGATTCTGATTCTTAGGGTGTCACGGTCGATGAAAGATGCTCGGGCAGGGTCGATTCCGATTCTTAGGGTGTCACGGTCAATGATTAACTCTCGGGCAGGGTCGATTCCGATTCTTAGGGTGTCACGGTCAATGATTAACTCTCGGGCAGGGTCGATTCTGATTCTTAGGGTGTCACGGTCGATGATTGATGCTCGGGCAGGGTCGATTCCGATTCTTAGGGTGTCACAGTCAATGATTAACTCTCGGGCAGGGTCTTTTCTAAATTGCCATGCGCCAGCGACCTCTCCCTTGGCGGGAGCCTTTTTTTTAGCTCCCCCTTTATAATACTACTATACGGAGGGTGGTACACCACCACTAATATATGACGAAAGGCTGAATTTTCGTGTGAATTTTCGTTGTCACCAGTCACTTTTTCGTCTTTTTGATACCACCCCATGTATATGTAGGAGATATGTCCACCACACTCATAAAATCCTCATTTTCAAATTCCCTACATATATTGAGGGGGGTGTCAGACATCTCATTCATTAGCAGGTGCTAATGTTTTGGTGGTTCAATTTTAGTCGAATTTTGATACCACCATTGATATATGTAGGGACAGTGATGCCAAATTCTGCAACGAACTGTCGTTTCATGGTGGTTGATTAGCAGTGATGATCAGAACTAGATTACTTTCGTTAAGGCGCGTCATTGAAAATAAGGATTAACAATACCGCTCAAAATGTGTATGTCGGTTGATGGACGTTCTTTTGAGTAACGATTTTCGATTTCTGGCTAATTGCTTTCAAGAACGCGCAAATCTTCCCATACAATTCCCAATCCCACCAAAATAGAAACGATGTTATGCAATTTTTTTCAATTGTTTCTACAAATGTCATTTCTTAACCGATTTATTACGGTGTTTATCAATATTTCCCAAGCATCTCGATTTTCCTCATACGCAATACAATTTTATTCGATTCATGCACGATATTTTTCAACAGCTAACAATAAACATGAAAAATACCCTCACTAATTGCTAAACCATCATCAATTTTTGTGTATCACTAGGTTTGACATCAAGACAAATGATCGGAGTGATTGATTATGAACAAACAACTGGAAGTTGCAGCGATAGATGTAGGCTTTGGAACCACCTGCGTTGCATCTGAAATAACAGGCGATCACTGTTATTACCATTGCTTCCCATCAAGAGCTGTAAAGGTGAATCCTACAGAGCTGAAGCGACTGGAATCGTTTGGCACAACTCAGCGAAATACGGTTTTAGTGAACATTGACGGAAGTAGTTATGAAGTGGGGCCGGGAGTTTTGTCAAAAGCAGCTGACGCCAACGAAAGACTTCTTAATAAACGTTACATCTCAAGTCCGGCTTACAAGGCGCTGTTTATCGGTGGCTTAAGTCTATTAAAAACGGATTGCATTGACTTGCTGGTGGCTGGTCTTCCATTAAACCAACTTGATCGTAAAGATGAACTACTCAATTTTATGATTGGTGAACATCATGTGGATGGGCGAGTGATCCGAGTAAAACAGGCACATGTATTGCCGCAGCCACTTGGCGCACTTACTTATCATGCAAAGTCTGAAGCAAAGAAAATGAACTGCGGGATTATGGAGGCGCTTGGGAACCGAGCGAGAGTTACTGTTGACCCAGGTTATGGAACAACCGACTTCTTGACTTCAACGGGGCTTACAATCGACGAAGAACGTACAAAGGCATTCGAACTAGGTCAGGGGAAAATTCTCAGAAGCCTGAGCACCTACCTGTCTGAGGTTTTGGGTACGTCCATCGGGACCGAATTGGTAGACAAGGCATTCAACACGAAAAAGCTCGAAATATTTGCTGAAACGTATGACTTCCCTGTCGCTGATGGTGTCTTTGATTGCTTGCCGCTGATTGACAGTTTGTGCAATGAAGCAGTCGATTTACTTACAAACATGCTTGGTGAAGCATCAGACATACAAGAGTTTATTGTGTCTGGTGGTCCAGCTCCCGATTTCGCGAGAGCGCTAGAACGTGCATTTCCGAGACATACTGTGAAGTTAGTCGAGAAACATGAAGTTGCTGTATGCCTTGGTTTTGCTGAGTTAGCTAGACAAATCGCGGGTGTTAATTCAAACAAGGTTGCGTAGCTTATGAGTAATAGTATCGATGTTAACCTGTCGACTTGGGTGGAAAGGGGAGCTATCGAGATCCCCGATAGTCCCAAGTTTAAGCGCATCATGTTGCGACGAATACTAAACAAAGGCGCAGTGATTAAGCGATTGCACGAGTCGAACTGGGAAAAGATATCATCACAAGTTGAGCTTACGATGCCGTTCAACGGCGAGAAGGTTAATGAGCGATTTAGAATATCTAAACGTGATTTCCCAGTTTTGTTAAGCGAATTGAATCATTGTGAAAACCGAAGTTGGTTACTCCCAATTCTTTTCCAATTGGGGCTGTTATATCACCAATCCGGTGAAGCAATTATTAATCGATTTTTGGGTAACGTGAACACCAACAACGAACACGGTTCTTCCCAAAATTCTCCACAGATACCTGAAGCTAAATCACCACAGACAGACCCAGCAGATTTGGTATCTACGGAACTGGTTGATAACTTGACTTCAAGCGGATTAATCAGTTGATTTAGAAATAGTACATTTGTAATAAGTCAAGGGTTAATGTTGAGAATGTGTATGTTTTTTGTAATCATTGTTGTGATTTTATACATTTATGCAATAATCCAAGAGTTCACTAAAACAAATTGCGTATTATGGAATTCGTAATTTCGTATAAATGAACACAACGTCAATACTGTAAACGCAACCTAACAACGCTCGTGGTGAGCTTAGTAAGGTGTTTGAAAGGTCAATGTTGGGATCGTTCAAACCGCGTAAAAGCATGGAAGATTTACTTATGAAACGTCTAGGCCACATGGCAGCCGTGCGTGCAATCTCCGCTCGCATATTGTCAGCTGCACACCAATCTGTTTTAACTAACAGAGAATGCTCCGCTCAAATTAACTTTCTGACTAACATCGACGTAGATCGATTTATAAGTATCGAGCCCGATACTCTAGAGAAGTTTGCAGAGATGCAGCACCATATCTTTACCCTTGCCCCATTACGTTCTGGCTGCACTAAACAAACAGGTTTATCGGTTCTCAATACCGCAATTGAAACAGGCCAGTTTGAAAATTATCGAACACGATTGAACGCTTATCTCAATGTCACTTCTGAATCTACACCTTCTACCGATGAGATGAGTTTTCAGTGCCAATCACTAATTCTCGCAATGCACAACCTCGCTCAAACAGATCCGCATTCTGCGATGATTGAGCTAATGGCAACTCAACAAGAAATCATTAAGTTTGCTAGTTTTGAGTTGTTTCAAATTGTCAGGTTCACATCTGCCGGTATAAATCCTTTCGTATTTCACGAAGGTACTGAAGCTGAGATGTTGAATGCCTTAGAGACTCATGAATTTCAAAGTCACAATGTCGGCGTAGAACGCATTCGTATGCGTACCTTGACCGATATGATCTAAATTCAGTCTGTTCACAATTTGAAAGGATAGTCATATGTCCGAGATACAATTATCCACAGCGTCTCAAATGGCGCTGAAATTGGAGACGCGAGCACTCGATCTTGTACGCTTTGGTGCAAACGCAGCCACAATTAAAGACCTTTTAGGTTCAGTGCCTAAGTCTGCTCAACATGAGCTTGGCCGAATGCAGACAGACTTTAAAAAATCAAGAATGGGTAAAGATGCGAGCTTTCTTCATCAAGTACCGGAAGCGTTTCCCATCTCGAATAAGCTTTGGGCTTATTATTCAATCCTCTCCAATGACCCATCAGTAAAATTGCCGCTTCAAAACAATATCGACAAGATGCTTGATGCTTATGCAAGAGTATTTGATGAATCGAGTGAAGACATACGTGCTTACGTGAATTTCAATCGATTTGTTCAACTCCTTCATCGTATCGGTGACGGTACGATCCACATTTTCAAATGTGAGTGTGGGACAAAATATATTGGCCACACTGAAAGACCTGGTACTGGTTGTGCTCATTGTCGTGCAGAAAGAGCGAGAAATCGTCGTAAAGCCAAAGCCGCTGAGGTATAGATTATGAAATCGAACTATCTAGGCTTATCGATGTTATGCGCCCTTGCATTTGCAGCTACCGCGACGGCAGATGCAAATTTCGTCAATGATAAAAGTGCCGCTCAAGGTTGGCACTTTTATGGGGAGCCTGAACCAGAAGAACCCAAAAAGCCCGTGTCTCCACCAGTCCCTATTGCCCCTCCAAGTACAGCAAAATCTGGTCCTGAACCTATGTCGACGAAATGGATTCGAGCGCACTTTATGGAGTTTGTTGGTGAAGCAATTAATGACCCTAGTCCGGAGAACATCCAACGAGCCCGATACATGCAACGTGTGATTATGGACAAGGCGACTGCTTTTAGGGAAGCGTGGATGCAAGATGTCATCAATAACCCTCTTCTTGATGAAACACAAGCAAGGCCAACATCGAGTTTTGCTCTTAATGCTAAGAATGAAGCTAAGAATCGTGCAGAACAGGAAGTGGTTCAAGAAGTAGCAAAACAAGCGGGGTTATGGTTCTTTTTTGAGAGCACTTGTGATTACTGTAAACGCCAAGCACCAATTGTCCAACGCCTCATGAGCAAATATGGCTTTAATGTAAATGCGATCAGCATCGATTTAGCGCCAATGGAAAATGGTATGTTTCCTGAGTATCAACCGGATACCAAGCAGAAGTATAAAGAGCTAGGCGTTCAAAGAGTGCCTGCTTTGTTTTTAGTCGGTAATTCCGGTGAGTTCGTAGCGCCCATTTCACAAGGCATTGTGACTGAAAGTGAAATAGTCAGATTGGTTCTTATTCAGGCAAAGACGGCCAATGTGATTTCAGAAGAACAATTTAACGACGCGTCGGCAGTTGAGTCACTACAGCAAATTACACGATTTGAAGATATTGATGAAGAAAGAGCCTTAACAGACGCAAACTATCTAGTTGAAATCTTAGAATCGAACCTCAAGGCACAGCAAGGTTACTAACTTTATCGCGGTTAATTGGAGCCTGTTCATTAGTTAATGAGCAGGCTTTTTTATATCAGTTGCACGTTAATTACCGAAAAAAGGCTCCTTATTTGAATTTTTTGCACTGGCGTTAAGTAACACTAATCCTAGTTCTCTATCAGGATATGGTCATGAAGCTTATACCAGTGGTTCTACTGACATTCAGTACATTAGTGATGGCTAACGAGTCACAAAAGCCCGTGATTACGTCATCAAACACTACCAACTCCCATCAATCGACGACTCGACAAATAGTAGAAATGCCCGATTACGAGCGGCTATTTGGCGCTATTACGTCGAATAAAGGCGACATCAACGCGTTGAAAGTCAGCCTACTTAATTTCTATTCAAGTTTGCTCCCAGTTTTGCGTTATGAAGCTCTCGTTCTTGAGGTCCCTGAAGCTTTGACCGCTTATAGCTCTGCAGAGTCAGCAAGCTACGAACTCGCCAAGCTTCACCTTATTGACCCTCAAACTCTAGAACCAAGTGAATATCAGTTTTATGAGCGAGTAGTGGTTGAAGACAGCTACGAAATTGCGAAGGAGTTGGTACTTAATGTGTTGCCGTTTATCCCTTCGCCTGAATCAGACCAACAGAAAAGTTTGACAAAGAATGTCAATGCACAAGCGCAGGAGGCAATCAATTATGAAACGTATTAGGTCTTTTATCGTTGCCGCCTCGCTGACATGCTCTATGAATGTGTTGGCCAACCCAATGCAAGACGTCTTCAATGGGTACTCGACAGGTCATGGTATTGTCGACTACGAAACCAGTAATAAAAACGCCATCGCACTCGGTTCTTTTTCATACCGTGTTAAGAGTCATGATCCAAATATCGTGAACTTTCAAGTTCCGTCGATGAAAGCCGGATGTAACGGAATCGACCTTAATCTGGGTTCATTTTCAATGATCAAAGATTTAACAGGGATGCTCCAAAACTCAATGAGACAAATTGCAGCGGGTAGTGCGTCGTATGCCTTCAACCTAGCTTTAGATGCTCTGTGTCCGACGTGTGCTGCAAACATCAAAGCCTTGAAAAAAGCGATGGATGAATGGAACAAATTTTTCAAGAACTCATGTGAAGCGGGTCAGGCATTAATGGCCAACGCGGTCGGCCCATATGAACAATCAATCCGAGATGCTTTAGCAATCGGTCAAGCCGCAAACTCAACTGGTGTTGCGACAGATTCAGCTGATTGGTTTCAAAACATAGCCCCAGGCACTTCATTGCTTGAGCTCTCCCAAAAAGTTCAGAATGGTGAGGAATTACTGACAGGTAACCTGCTAATTAACGGCATGAGAACATCAAAAATGAATGTTGGTGCCGCTGACTTCTTCCCTAGATTTTCGGAAACCGTCATGTCACTAGTTGGGACCGAGATCCGAGATGTTGCTGATAACACTGACCCTGACCGCCAAGGTGTCGAAACTTCTTCAATTGCGACAACTCCGGTTCCTGCGACATTGACTCTGCTAGATATCGCCTTTGGTGGCTTTGATACTCAAGAACAAGTGACAAGGCTCAAGTGTAATGACGGTAACCCAGATACTGTGGCCAGCTCTAAATGTCTCGATATTACTCAGGAAACGATTGATTGGAGGCCGTTGAACAAACAGTTCTTAGAAGCGTTGGACGGAACGACAGACGGGACCGCAGGCGTATTAGAGGTCTATCGAACAGGTGCTCGCGGTGCGAATGATTTTGGTCCTACTCAAAAAGCAGTGATACAGGGTGGCGGTATGGATGTATATGGCTACATAGCTTTACTCGCGACCAAATACAGAAAAAGTTCAGAGGTCCAAGGTTACTACGAGGCAATTGCTAATGAATACGCGTACAACTTTGCGATGCAATTTTTCACATCTGCTCGTGCGTATTTGGATGCGGTTGCAATCGCGGCTAAAGCCGACAGCGATGCTAATGCCCAAGCCTACATAAAAGAAGCAAGAGGAATGTTGAACATACAGATGGACATTGTGGACCGCCACTATGAACAACAAGACTCTAAGAACCGTTTGCATATGTTAGTCGAGAAGAGTATGGAGAACTAAGTCATGGAATTTCTGATATATACCATTGGTAATTTTGATTGGGCTAGACAAGTTTTCCTTGGCTTGTCGATGGCGTTCGATCAATCAACAGGTGAATTTGGACAGCCTAACTACTTGTTCGGTCTTGGATTAGTTCTTTCCTTCTTCGTTGCAGCCTTCAAACAATTCTTTGAAAAGGGTCAGATTGGTGGTGAATTCTTAGGAACAGTGTGCAAGGGCTATCTTATCTGGATGCTGTGTTTCTACCCGAGAGTCGACATTGTAGTCGAACATGCTGGTACGGGTGATTCAGCGTATTTTACTGACATTCCTATTGGTTTGGCTATCGGTGGAGCTGTAACGACTCAAGTACCTATCGCGTTTATCGATATTTTGAGTGACATCTTTGTGATGCCCCAGAACTCAGGCACACACTTAGACGCACTTAGAACGCTGGTGGCTATCGAAGGGTCTGTAAATAGTCCGAATATTCGTACTATTGGGCATGCAGATAGTGATTTCATACGCAGCATAGACAGTTACATGAATGGCTGTTTGTTCAAAGACATGGAAGTTGGTGGAGCCTATCAAGAGGCGAAGGTTGGCAATGTATTGACGAATGTCGATGCTTGGGCCGCGATGGAGGTCAGCTCAACGATTTGGTACATCGACATGTATCTTGAAGGGCAACCGTCATTCATGTCGTGTAAAGACTCTTACACTGCACTGAGCGCATACATTGATAATGACCAATCGAAATTAGCAGACGGACTCGATGAGTTAAATGAAGCGAAAGGCATATCAGCGACACAAGTAAGCTCTGCACTTCAGCAGTTGGGCTCTGCATCAATGGACAGCTACACATTTCAAATGAATAACTTCCTTGATTATCACGTCAAAAAGAACGCTATGGGGTTAGATGCTAGTCATTCTGCACGAGGCCAACTTGTTGACGCTATGGAATATCAAGCTAAACAACAGCGTCTTTTCACTATGGCAGGTGACAGAAACTTGTGGCTTGAAATGGCCCCTGCCACCATCTCATTTTTTGAAGCGTTCGTGTGGTTTGCTGCACCACTTATGTCCTTCTTTATCATCTTTGGTGAAGGGGGCTTTAAGATCGCCGCGTCATACATGCGATTCTTAGTGTTAGTTGGATTGTATCCATTTGTGATGATTCTGATTAACTTCTATCTCGATTGGTCTATTCAAAATGCGTTGGAAACGTCGATCACTGAGCAAACAGCATACACCATAGGGGGATTGTCCAATTTCTATTCCGAAGCGCGAAGTTATATAGCGACCGCATCTTACATGACGACAATGGTTCCTATGTTGGCTTATATGCTTTTGAAAGGTGGCGAATACGCAACCGTGAGTATGGCTGGCAAGATCGGGGGAACCGCACATGTTAATCCTAGTGCTGTCGCACCAGATATTGCCGTTGGTGCCAAAAATGGTTCACTCAGAATGGGTAATCACAGTTGGACTATGGGTGATAACGGTGTGGTTCATTCAACAAATCAAATTCAAGATCAAAACATGCCAACACTCAGTGGTATGTCGAATATGACCAGTAACTTATCCCTTACATCAAGTATGGCAGAGTCGCGAGTTCAATCATCCCAAGCTTCACATCAACAGTCATGGGGCAAGCTTTCTCAGCTTATGACGCAGATTCAAAAAGGAAAAAGTGTGAACGGTAGTGATAGTCATCAATATTCTGAAAATGCTCAATTTGCAGCGCAGGTGCGTGAAGGTTTACAGAAAAACACCAATCTAGATACTCAAGAAATTACTCAATTGATGGGTAAGTTAGTAATGGGTGGTGGTGGCTCGGGTAGCGGAAGTTTCGGTTGGGGAAGTGGAGAGGATTCAACACAGCAAAACTCTGAGAGTGCAAAGACGTCGACTCAAGCTTCTGACTCTACCCAATACAGTAATGCAAAAAATAATAAAACAATGTCGAATAAGCAGGGGGGCTCTCAGGCTGCAGGACGACACGGACGTGGCCCCGTGACGAGAACTAGCCATATAGAAGATAAGGGCAATTCAAAAACAGAAAGAGTCCAAGTTACTGACACTAAGAGTAATGACAAGAGTTCCGGAAAAACAAACCGAGTGGGTTCAAGAAGCAAAAGTGATTTCTCGGTTGGTCTTGATGGCCGAGTTCAGGTTAACGCAGAAGGCGGGTTTAACCTTACGGAACGTGAGGCAGAGGCATTGCAGGCAAGCTTAGGTTACGTGACCAGTGAACAAGGCGGCACCAGTGCTCAATATACTAGTCAAGAAGCGATTCAAAAGGTTCATGGTCTTTCAAGAACGACAGGTTGGGGCGAAACGGGACAAAATGCTATTCAAGACCTGAAAAGTTATACAGCTGCGAAACAATTCCAAGAAACGACGCAACACGCATTGGGTGTTGCAAAAGGTTTGAATCAAAATTATTCAACCAATTTTACAAATGCGGCAAACAATAAGGAATTTAAAGAGTGGGTGGCTAATGGTTATAACACCGAAAGTGAGATGGCCAACATGAGCCCAGAGGAGCGTAGAGTCGTTGATGCCAATGCTCAGGCCCGAAACCTCCAAATACAACGTGATGCATCTAAATACTATCACGGAGATGTGGGTCGTGCAGCAGCAGTACTTTTCTCAAGTGAAATGGTTAATCAATATCAAGAAGTGGCGACCGCTAAAGACATTAATTCAATGAAATCGGGCTTGATGGATATCTCGCAGAAATTCAATGAAGCCGACTTCTTGATTGGTGACAAAGCACTTAATGATATGTCGAAAAACTTTGCCACGATGAGTAACAATTTAGGGTCTGTGAAAGACACCACCAGCAACTCAGCCGTAGCAGGCATTCCGGAAGAAATTCAAAGACACCAGCAAGGCTTTGAGAAAACACGAGATGAACGACTGGGTGAGGTTGGTACATTATTGACCACCAAAAATATCAAAGATGAGCACGGGGAAAATGTTGATAAGGCTCGCGCCAATGCATCAAAAGTTGCGCCTGAGAAAACAGATGAAATTAAGGCCATTAAAACTGCCACTGATACAGTTAATCCAACTCCAATTTCTCAAGAAGTTAAGAGTGCTGCGAAAGATGGTGGTGGATTGGTAAATGACATTGCAGCGGGGCTAGTTTCTCAGTTTCACTCTGCGACAGCGCAACAGCTATCAGAGCCTGCCGCAGAAAACATGAAGCACTTAGAATCACCATTGAATAAAGGTGCTGATTTACTAACAAGACCACAAATTGCAACTAGCCCAAGTGCTCGTGATTTTGGACTCACCACTAATTCCGAAGGTGTATATGGCGCCGCTGTGATCGCGTTAACCAGTGATGAGAACACGCTCAATAAAGATGGGCTACTCAGTGACACTGAAATCAAGCATCACAATAATGCGGTTGGGAATATAGAACAACTAAGAACGGAAATGTCTGAGGATGAGTCATTTGCCAAAGAAGTCGGTGGACTTGCATCGGGCAAATACACCATGGAAGCGTTAGAGGACTATAAACTGTTTATGGGTGGCTCTGAGGACGGGTTCAGAGACATTGATTACAACAACGTTGCTCATGTTGCCTCAACACTTGGTACATCCCTTACTGATGAGCAAGTTTCGAATCTATCAAATCAATCTGAGGTCAATAAGAATTACGATGTCGTAAATGGCAAATTGTTATCTAAACATTATCTGCAGATTGGAATAGAGGATGTGGCCGAACACCAGAAAGCTTACCACGCATCTAAAGATACACCGAATGAAGTGAAGTTGTCACAACTTGAAGCGACAGGTAAAGAGCAAAATGAAGCTGCAATTAAAGAGGGCCAATCTAACGGAACAACTCCATTAACGGGTGTTAATGACACCGTAGCGAACACAGCAATGCCGGGTTCTGTACCGTCAAATGAGCCGTCACCAGTACCAAGTTCAATGACAAAATTCGCTGAAACTGCAGCGCAAAGCTTGGCACTTATGGAGGCATCAGAGAACAGTGGTATGAGTGACGAACAGAAATCACAAATCTTTGACTCCATTGACAGTAATACGATTTCTGTAAAAGAAGGAGCTCAACTGTTCAATGCTGTAAGTTCAGGTGAAATGACCGCTAATCAGGCAATTACGTCGTTGCAAGAGAAAGAGGAGATGCTTGCTTCAACAGAAAATACCCAACCTGATGCGCAACCAACAGAGGCAAATAATTCAAAGGAAAAAACGACACAACAAACCCAAGGCAATGATCAAACAGGTTTCTCCAAACTAGCTTCAATGGTTGTTAGCGCATTACCTAGTAGCCCATTACAGCCAGAGGACAGTAATAATCAGCGTACCCAAGTGCAAAGCAATCAAGAGGTAGCTCCTGATAATAAATCAGCCGAAACGGTAGAGACGTCGAAGACCTCTGACACTGTATCTACGAACTCACGCCCTGAAAGTTCAGCACCACAGTCGGTGGCTCAAGTGGCAAGTGCATCACCGCAGAAAGTGGATGAGACAGCACCTACGAACTCACGCCCTGAAAGTTCAGCACCACAGTCGGCGGCTCAAACGGGTA
>NZ_JBFSSD010000022.1:63613-64305 GCF_041466145.1 Vibrio sp. 10N.239.312.D08
AGTGGATGAGACAGTACCTACGAACTCACGCCCTGAAAGTTCAGCACCACAGTCGGTGGCTCAAACGGGTACAGTAGCGCCAGCAACACAACTGGCGAGTGCTCCTACTCAAAAGGCAACTGATGCTGTTGCAAATACACAACGCCCTAATACTTCAGAGAAGGAGACGGGAACAAATCAGACCCAATTGGTGAATGCATCCACTGACTCCAATAACGGTAATCAAGGCACGGGAACTAGTGAGGACTCTCAAAATGATTACAAAATGGGGAATCAGACCAAACTAGCATCACTCAACGACACTGATTCAAGTTCGCCTTCTGTTACCGGAAGCGGTTCAATGGACCTAGCATTATTGGAGTCTTCACAGTTCAGTGGTATGGCTGATGGAGATAAAGAGATTGTGATGGAGGCTATTGCTAGTGGCCAACTTACTGCTGATGAAGGCATTGAAGTGTTCAATGCGGTTCAAAGTGGAGAAATTAACTCAGATGAAGCTATTCAGATAGCTAACGGGACAAAGGAATTGCCGAGCGCCCGTAATGAAATGTTGGCTTCTACTGGCTCTAGTCAGTCGAATAGTGACCTTACTGCGAGCTCAGATAATGACATGGGATCGGCGCTTACAGGTGCAGACAATGAGTTCATCTCTAAAGAAAGCGATGCACATTTAGCGTCAAGGAACTTTGAAG
>NZ_JBFSSD010000022.1:64404-76627 GCF_041466145.1 Vibrio sp. 10N.239.312.D08
GCGCCAGTAACTGGAGCCGAAGAGCAGCAAAGCACTGAGCTATCGGGTACGCAAGTGGCGATGGATACTCCTAACCAGTTTGATACATCGGTAGCACCAAATGGTGGTGGAGAAATGAACTCAACTACGGGCGAGGGTGAACAACACTTGGCGTCAACGAGCTTTGAAGCGCCAGTAACTGGAGCCGAAGAGCAGCAAAGCACTGAGCTATCGGGTACGCAAGTAGCGATGGATACTCCTAACCAGTTTGACACATCGGTAGCACCTAACGATGGTGCAGAACATGACTCTATGATGCGAGAAAGTGGTACTCAACTAGCATCAACAGGATTTGACGCTCCAAACGATGGACATATGGACCCGAGTACGTCTGACGCAAACTTAGGAGACAACTCTAATAAGTTGGATATTGCGACAGCTTTAACTACTGGCGACAAGACAAATCTTGAAATGGACGCCGATGAAATTATCAATGGCGACAAGCTTGATACTGTAGTTGGCTTTGGAGGTTCAGTAGGAGAAATCGATGGTGACGTGAATTATGATCAAGACACAAAACTAACATAATGCCCATATTGATGACGTTTAATCGATATTTCTAATAACTAAACCCTATTGGTGTATACAAACTCCAATAGGGTTTTTTTTAGGTTTCCGAATGAAGATATATACCACAATCGCATTGATGATCATGTCGTTCGTTTCTGAAGCATATGAGGTTTCAGGGAGAAGTTTATTAATCATGGATGCGCAAACTACGGTTGGCTTAGAAGCTTTAGGTGTGGAAGCCGCTAAAGTTGATGCATTGGAACGAGTTGAGCAAACCATTTCCAAGGGAGACAAATATGGACTTGTGTATTCCTACCAGCCATCCATTCAGAAACTTATTGTCTTAGCTCAGGATAAAGTTGAATGCGATGTTGGCATTTGCTTAGAAACAACCATTAAATTGATAGTCGATAAACAAATTGCTAAGGCTATCACTCAAAGCCTTCATAACAGTGCTAGTGGCATGTCGCAACTTGAGTCAAAGCCCAAAGATGTACTAAGTGCGCAGCTAAACCAATTTACATTGATAGAGTCACGCCACTCTCGGTTACCAATTGAGTTCCGCGCAGAAGACGGAATCTATTCTCAGTGGTTAAGGCTCAGAGCAAAGGAACAAAAGGAGCTTGTTAAACGTATCAAGGTATCTACGATATTTAAGGATACGGGGTTCGTTCCACAAGAAGTTAAGCTGAATAAGGTGCCTGTGTTTGACTCAATAGGTGAGCCATCAACGTCTCAGTACATTGCCTATTCGTTTGTCCTACCTGGTTCTGAGAAGATGAATGATCTGGTAAAAGCCGTTCCATCTTTAATCTCTGATACTCGGTATGTGACTATGAAGATGAGTGTCCCAGAGCTGTCCATAGAGCAGGTCGAATTTAGGGCTAAGTACCATTGCATGTTATTCGCATCGGCAGATGATTACTTATCACATCAATCGCTGACAACAGCTCAGTTGTTTCACCGAGAGCCAGAAGTAGCAATCAACGTGTCAGGAAAGATAGTCCATATAGGTCGTGGGTACTATTACGAAAAAGGTTCCGAATCTGATTCAGTATTCAAGCGTTCAGGGATACCAACCTATTGTGAATTGCTTAATGGAGAATTGGTGTTTCCTAAAGATACAAAACAGGCAACTTTATTGGGGTCCCATGTGACGGTGTTTAGTACTGTTCGTATCCGGGAGGTAGCCACGGATTTCCATGGGGATGAAACGAATATTGATGATTGGCTTCTCGTTGATTCCAACTTTGATAGAGCATGGATAGAGTCACGTTATACAGATGAGATTAATACGATCCGACAAGGATGCATTGATGCGGTGTGTTCTTCACAGGTTATAACCCCTAAACAATTCATGTTGATGCTTAATGGCGAACCCCATGTTGCCTTCTCTAAAGTCGCAGCCGGAATGAGATACCCATTCAGAATTGAGCGCTATCAACCAACGTACCCTCTTGTTGTTCCATACGTGGGCTTACAGACCGCAGGGTATGGTACTGCTTTGAGTTCGTTAACAGTGGAGGAGTGATGTATGGGACGTATGTTTATTTTGTTGTTTCTAATGTCTAGCCTAGTGACTGCAAAGCCATTCGACGCAACTGTAGAGCGCGTAGTTCCGAGCGAGCAAGTAACGCAGGCTCTGTTTCAGCAATTGAAAGATGAAGCTGCGTTTTTAGCTGTCTCTAAAGCGGATCTACGTGGTTATGTAAAGACGAGTCAAAGTTATAACGGAACTTATCTAGAGACATTGAAGGTTCTACTACCTCTAGTAGCCGATGTGGATGTAGTTAGTCAATCAGTGAATAACTGCACTGGTGCTGATTTTAAATGTGTATCACTGACAGTCAATGTGGATATAGACAGAAGAGAGTTCCAGTCTCAGCTTGAAATGATAAAGAATGATGAAGTTTTAAGAAGAAGTCTGGAGCAATATCATAGGGAGCCTGGTCATCCTCTTCGAAAGCGCATTACGATGTTGTCTTCTCAGATCGAGAGTTTGAGTAAACGTGGTGAACAGTCTGATTTGATTAATTCGCTAAAGCTGCAGCTTCATGAGAGCAAGTTGGTGGAACGTGATATTAAGTCAATGCGAATTGTGACTGAAATTGCACGGCATTATTCGGATTTCATTATCTTTACTCAAGTTGAAGGTATCGAGCGCATTTCTAGTAACAGAGTGAAGGTTACATTACGTTCACGAGGTAGCTCATATGGCAATCATGACTTTGATTCTCGTTTAGCTGCGATTATAGATAGTAACGGTTATGCAATGGACATGTACCACCGAGTGGTGCATCAAGGAAATGTTTCTTCTCGCATCAGTCTAGGAAATCACTTTGATGATGGCCACCAGCTAAAAGTGCGACAGCTTTGTATTGAACCGAACTCCTTTGAATTTCATTCACCGGTTCTACAGGCTTTATATGAAAGTGACACGAAACTTACGCTTCCGCTTTATTCACAAAGTAGATTTGTACGAGTTGGTAGCTTCAAGGGTGAACCTGTACCAAAAGAAACAAAAGTGGATAGTTACTCTTACTGTATTTGGGACAAATTCGAATACCAATATTCAGTTGAATTGCCGGATAAAGAAATAGAACACTTTGCGATGTCGGCTAGTAGGTCAGCGGCCAGTCGTCTCACTATTGGCATAGAACCGGAACAATACGCTCAGATGTCGCCTAAGCAATGGCAAGCGTATATGGATATCAATGGCTTACTTGATGCTACCCACCAGAAAAAGCCTCGTAGGGTGTCACAGGGCGCAATGTTGCCAGCCTTTGGCAACGATTCAACGCGATACCGTGAGAATGTGATCATCGGTTGTAATGCGGATACCGGCGACTGTCTAGACCGAGCAATACAACACTTCTAAATACATTCCCCCCAATTTGGGTACGGAACATATTCATTAGTAGCTTTTTTGTTGTATAACTAAAATATGCAACAACAGGAGATTACAATATGTCACGAAGAACTGAGCAACAAAGCCACGATGATTTTTGTAATAGAATGCAGAACAACCGACGCAAAAATTCTGGAGTAAGGAGACGTGGCGTATCTCATCGTCATTCATCCCCTGAAAGAGAAGAAGACAAACTGTTTGGAGGTCTTCCATATGTTCATTGGCTTTCAAATGAGATGGATCGAGACAAAGCCTTTGAAGGTGACGATGATTAATGACTGCTGCGCGTTGCATTCCCTTCAATGTGCTTCACAAGTAGGGAAAATATTATGCTGTTTGAAGCGATCTACATTCAACAGTTTTACTCTAAAGGTTAAAATGGAAACTTAATTATCCAGTCTCAATCTTCATTACCTCGACACCTCTTTACTCCTTCACACCTAATAAACATCCAAATATCTTTCATTATTTAACCATTTTATCGCGTTATTGCTCCATTCTTTCTTTACTACCTTCGGTGTAAATGAATGAAACGGAGATGCGTATGGATTCCGATCTAGTTAATGGATATTTGAAAGAGCATCTATTCCCAAAGATGACCCAAGAAACAATCGATCAAGCCTTTGGTCACTTGGTCCCCAGATTAGGTGCTGGTGAAATGGTCGAGTTGTTATGCCCTTCCTGTGGAAACAAGGGGACCCACTTTTTAGGCACTGGCAGTTTCAACTGTGAGTCTTGTGGATCTACTTCGATTATCGACGCCTATTCAAACGACCACTCAGTAACACCACATCGCGCCATTATAGAATTATGTCGCCTAGCCGGTTTGAATATACCTGCTGACATTTACCGTGAACTCACACCTGAAGATATCAAATTCACGGATATCGTTATGGACATCGCGAGAATGAGAGTCTTGCCAAAAGAAGTGGAAGAGTGGGGGCTTTCAGTGGATGAACGCAATGTGCCTAACCATCTATCCTGTATTCCAGACGCTGAACAATTTATCGAATATGTGAACGCTGTTAACGGTTGGGTTCCCAATGCCGTTATTGATGCCATCACTGAGTTTCAAGGCGAACCCATCTTATTGTTCGTTAACAAAGGTCGCTTAGTGTTCATTAAACTCAATGGATACAGCTCCGCGAGATCACCATTCATCCGGTCTTACACAAAAGGCACTAACAAAACCAAGCGAGTGTTTGTCTCAGATGATCCACTGTTTATAGATATGTGTTGGTCTAAGGGCCTATCTGCATATTTTATCAATCCAAATTTTATGACCCCGAGAGCGATTGAGTTTCTGAGTGATGAATTCAAATCGAAATCGGTGGTTGCAGTGTGGACCAAAACCAAAAGCCAAGATTACGTATTTAGCCGAGATCAAAAAGTACATCGTTACGATTGGTTTAGTCGTAAGGTTCCAGGTTCTTATCAACGTATTGCGGAGTTAATTCAATGACTATTTTTAATGCAAAATATCAAGCGACGGTGCCTGTTTTAAATTTCGTAAGAGGCTGGGTCATTGTCCTTATTGGGTTTATGTTTTACACCTCACTGGTCAGCTCATCCCATAGTTACCACCCACCGGTGCAAGAAGTGATATCTCTTTGCCTACTTGCCGTCTGCCTGTCTTGGACTGAATTTGTAGAAATCAAAGAGGACACGGTTGAAACTTACTATCGCCATTCGCTACTCACCTTCATAAAAACACCAAGGTTCGTATATGAGATCCAAAGCGATTGGTCTTTAGAAGCTAGGCCCAGTTCATTTGGGTATACAATATGGACAGCCAAGAGCGATAACGCTTTAATTCAGATATTTCATACTGGCCATGTGTCTAATTGCTATAGCAAGAACTAAATTTTTCGTAAATTGTTGTATATAGCAAGTATGTTTGACCATTAGAGATTAAATGTATGAATTCGAAATTTGCTTTTTTTTTGGTAGCCTCAATGTCTTTCACTGTCTCTGTGTCAGTTGTCGCGTCTGAATCAGTGCAAGAAGGCGAGGGCAGTTTGAACCAACAATCCCTGAGCCAATTGGTAGAACAGCACGGGGACAAGACTATCGGTGGTTATGAACGGATGAATGAAGATGGCAACATTGAACAGTCTATTTATTCGGTGTCTGTACTCTTGGTCGATGGGGCGGTGAAGGCTGATCTTCAAGATAGTGAGCCAGTTAACTAAACGTTTTTGAAAGCACCCACCAGTTCGGTCATCAGTTACTTTTTCCTTTTCTTGCCTTAGTGGTGGGTTACAGTTTAGTCAGCATACCAAAGTCGTAGGCAAATAAATCTACTGTCGCCAGTGTCAATTTTAGTCTCATAAATAGATTCAATACTGACAATAGAAACTGCTTGTTCAACTAACCAGTTATTCAATCGCTCATGTGCGACATCCACAAGAAGTTAGTTAGCTGACGTTCTCGTGTTCATACCACATCCTAAAACATTAAATTTGATACGTTTTATCATCATTTTCCCTCTACGTTAGCCGTACTAAGACGCGTTGGTAATCAAGTTAGTCATTTGTTCTACTTCATTAGCGGATAGCGTTAATCTTGCGTCACCATGAGCCAATACAAAACGACCACTGACATTGACCAATCCACCTTTGGAACTTCCATTAGGCATCGTGTGTTAATGGTTGAAATTAGTATAATGTTGTTCGAAGTCATTGGAAGACAAGGGCTTTGAAAATAAAAAGCCCTGAAAACTCTCTATACCTGAAGATTGGTATAGTTGTAGTGCTTCTGGTGTCTCTATCCCTTCTAGAGTGGTGTTCAACCCCAGCTGCTTAGACAGGATGACAAAGTTTTCTAGCACTTTAATGCTTATCTCCTGCGATCTTGTATCATTGACTTTAAAGGTAATGAGGCTTCTGTCGAACTTGATTGTGTCGAACTTGATGGTCGTCAACATAGTCATACTATTGTGACCTGCAGTAAAGTCATCCAGAGCTAAATCGGCTCCCGACTGTTTCAGGAGCTCGATATTTCTGAGCATCATGTCATTGGTTTCAATTTTTGTTTGTTCTGTAATCTCTATTTCTATTGATATCCTTTCATTGACCACTGTACTCAAAGCATTGGCAATTTTTTTGATTGAATCAGTACACTGTAGAGTGTCGGCGGCAACATTAAACGATAAAGTGAAATCGTCAGTGATTTTATTTGTTATCAGCCAAACCTTTAATTGTTCGATGGCTTGTACAGCGATTTCGGTGTCTATTTCTGAAATTAAGCCTTCTTTGATCGAGAAGGGGATGAATTCTGCAGGTGGGATAACGCAACCTTGGCATTCCCAACGTGCCAGTGCTTCACAGCCCGTTATCTTTCCACTTGTTTGTGAAACTCTACTTTGAAAATACGGTTTGATGTCACCATTATCTAAAGCAGTGTTAATACGCAGTACTTGGTTATTTCTCTCGCGAATCGTGATTACTTTTTGCATTTGAGTTAGAACGAGTCGATTGCCAAAGATGATCCCAATGATAAACCCACTGCACGCCATAATGACGCTTACTTCTTGAAAGATAGAAAGCTCTACTTTACCTTTTCCAATCAAGAGCCCAGCTAGACAAGCGGTAGCTAGTAAAGGCATACACAGAGATATCGCAAGTACGTTCCTTTCCTTCGCATATTCATTTTGTATTGAGTTAGTCATAGCTACTTATCTCGATTAGGTTCATTTCATGTCCCAATCAATTGAACTCTAATATTAATGATAAGTGTGCAAATAAGGCCCTTAAATTCATACATAGATTGTACAAATATCGGTTTTAAGCCTCTGAGCTCTATTGTAGTGGTCAACTGATATTGGCCACGTTCCTAGAGTTTAACCAGAACAATCGTTCTGATTCATTGGGAGTCAAACCACCGTTGTATTGGTGCGGGCGGAGTTGGCAATAATACCCAATAATGTATCGAGTAATTTCTTGTTGTGCCTCTGCAAAGCTCCGATAACCTACTGTAGGTATCCATTCCGTCTTCAAGCTTCTAAAGAAGCGTTCCATTGGTGCATTATCCCAGCAATTTCCTCGTCGAGATAAGCTTTGCTTGATCTGAAAGCGCCACAGTAATTGCCGATAACTTCGGCTTGTATAATGACTGCCTTGATCACTGTGAAACATGACGCCCTGTGGTTTACCACGAGACTCATAAGCCATGGCAAGAGCCTTACGAGTTAATCGACTATCGGGCGATAATGACATTGCCCAACCAATCGTTTTTCTAGCGAACAGGTCTAAAACTACGGCTAAGTACATCCAACGATAGCCAGTCCAAACATAAGTAACGTCACCAACCCAAACTCTGTTTGGCTCCGTAACTACAAACTGGCGGCCTAAGAGGTTTGGGATCTCAATATGTTCTTGTGATGCTTTACGATACCTGTGTTTTGGCACTTGGCAGCTCACTAGACCAAGGGCTTTCATGAACTTCGTTGCTCTGTAGCGACTCAGGTTAGTTCCCTGACTCGTTATTATGTCAGCAATGGTTCTCGCTCCCGCAGAACCGTTGCTTGCGGCATGTGCCTCGCTAACTAAACTACGGAGCTTTGCTGTTTCGGCATCAATTTCTACTGGACGTTTTCGCCAGTAGTTATAACTGCTTCGATGAACATTGAACACTTCACATAATATTTTCACGCTGTGGCTCTGCTTGAGTTTCTTGATTATCAAGAATTGTTCAGTGAGTCCGACATCAACAGAGCCGTGGCTTTTTTTAATATTTCATTATGCTCTTCAAGGCGAGCTAACTTCTTTTTTAATTCACGTATTTCAATTTGCTCAGGCGTCATCGGCGATGCTTTAGGTGCTTTCCCCTGACGTTCCTCTTTTAGTTGGCGAACCCACTTATCCATCGTGGACTTCCCAACATTCATAGCTTGAGCAGTCTCTGTCACAGAGTGGTTCTGATCTAGAACCAGTTGTGCCGCTTCTAATTTGAATTCAGCGCTAAATAGTCTTCTTGTACGTTTTGTCATAGTGTCACCTGTTAACTTATGAGGTGATGATATCACCTCTAACTAAGTGACCAAATTCAGCGTACCACTACATATAGGGTAGTTAGATATCCACAAAATTTGTTAGTTGCTGGTGGATAAATACACAAAGTTGATTTGAGTGAATAGTTTAAAGTCTGCAGGGTTCAAGCATCGGATGTATAGAATCTTTTGAACGACTCAATAGAGTAGAGCAACTTACTGTAGAAATGAAAAAGTCGCTGTTAGGCGACTTTCACTCTGCCACATTTTCATGTGGATTCGTCAATACGTTGTCATGGCGCATTATATTGCCACAAACTCATCTTAGGTGGGACGAGCTGCATTGTTGTCAAATAGACAATCGATTTTCGCCGCTTGACTGATCCTTCGTCATGAATCTCTGATCCTCACTACTTATAAAGAGTAGGGTTAACGGACAGTTTCAAGTTAGTGATTGTTGAATCAATCTTCTCAGCCCAAGCAAGAATTTGTTGCTTATCGAACTTTAAACGCGTCAGTACCATACTGTTTGGGGCTTCAATAGCTATGCTGCCCCCGTTGACGTTCGCAACACGCAGTTGATGGCCATAGTGGGGAAATTGCTCATGAAACTTCTGATTGATTTCTGCAATGTCTTGGAGCTTGTCTTTGATTGCCGAAAATTTAGTGTCCTGGAACACATCACACAAGCTTGTTGTCGCTCTCATAATTCTCTCCAGTTAGATGAGTACACATATGGTTGTACACCATCTAATAGAAAAATGAGTGTCGAATGAATAGGACCTAATTGTTACCCAATTGAAGGTTTTTGGCCTCAAGTTCTTTGATGATGGTCTGGTTATTCGCTAGTTCTTCTTTTTGACTTTCGTTTTGCTGAGTAAGACGCTTAACATCATCCTCTAGGCGGCTACTGAAGGCACCTTGTCTTTCGATGGTACTAATGTTTTGACTGTTAGACATACGTAGCTCAGTAAACTGATCTGATAGAGAGGTTAGTCGTTCTGATGCAGTACCAAACCTTATCGTTGCTTGCTCTAACTCGCTGGCTAGGCGTGCGTTTTCAGATTTTGTTGTAATGTATTCCGCTTCAACTTCTGCTAGGTCAGTGCTGAATTTGTTTCGACTCTCACGTAATTCTTTGATCAGTTGAATATCGCCCTGAGCCTGAGTTTCGAACCTGATGATTTCTCCGGATTTCTGAGTCACAGTGTCACTTAGTTCGGATATCTTGTTTCGACATTCATTGAGCTGAGTTTCTAAGTTGCCTATTAGTGTCTCTTGGTTTTCGAGTTTGACCTCAGTCTTGGCCACTTGGCTTTGAGCCTTATCAAGATCGATTTTTTGATTATTCAACTTGTCCTGCAAGCCACCAATCTCATCCGTCAGCCGTTGTTCAATACCTTCACAGTTCTTTTGGCTTTGCGCAAGTTCGGTTGTAAGCTTGGTTATCTCTTTGTCTTTCAATGAAATTGTAGTGTTTGATTCTTCAAGCTTAACACCGGCTAACTCCAGCTCACCCTCCGTCTTCAAAAGGAGTTCATTGGCCAGATCTGCTTCATCTTTATACATGAGAACTTCGGCATTGTGCTCTGCATCTTTAGCGGCGCTTAATCGAGTGATTTCAGTTGAAAACAATTCAACAAATTCATCGCTAAAGCCTCGTTCTCTGAAGAGGTCCATTCGTTTGTTCTTAGCTTGAGTGTTCCATTCACGGACATCCACGTTAATCGTGGAGGTAGATTTAACGTCCGGCATCATTGATAAGACATTGCGAACACTGGTTTTCTCGCCTTTAACGAAGAGCGAATCACAAATTTCAAAAACACGTTGGCGTCGTTGTAGTTGATCTGCGGTAAGGTCTTTCTGTGTGCTGATGTCGCTCATTAGATGGTACTCAAGTTCAGATTTCGATGTCATTCATTATAATCGAACATTGGTCGAACGTCCAGAACGAACGAACACCTGTTCGATGTTCGATAATTGTCGTGTGAAGCGAAGCACGGTAAAAATGTACCGTTCATTTACTGGATGCGTTGTTGTTAGAATTTTAGCCCCTCTACCCTCCAATAAAAGTGACACTGTAATTAACTCAGATAAATTGAATGTCAGGATAATCACGCGTAGATTTAAAGCCATAAATTGCACATTTTCTAGATCTCAGATAATTACAATTATATGTGATCTAGAAAAAATGCATGGAATTGGTTAGACTGTAACGAACTACGAAAGCATAAGTTGGAAATGATATGGTCGGCACTGAAATCTCACTTCATACGGACTTTTCCCGTTTAAGGCCAGAACATGTTCACCAGGCGATCATGCTCGCACGAAAGCACGGTACATCGAACGAACAGTACCAAAAAATTCAAGATGCTATTAACCATCTTTTGCGAGAGTTCAATAAACGTGAAGAGCGTTATGCTAAGAACTCACTTTCTCAACTCTATAGCAACTGGTCACGATTTGAGAAATGGTGTCACGAGCATGAACATCACCCATTGCCAGCAGCCGCAGAAACCATCGAATTATTCTTTGAAGATAAGGTCGACGACTTACACCGTAACTCAAATCGATCTTATGCGTGGGCCATTTCAAAAATTCATCGTATCTCGGGTTGTCCGGATCCATTTCTTGATGAAATCGTGCGTGACAAGATGGCCGGTATCTTTCGAAGAAAAGTTGAGGCGGGTGAACGAATTGTACAGGCTTCAGCGTTTCGAGAGAAACACTTAGATAAGATAACCGAATTGTGGCGTCATTCCCCTAGCCTACGGTATCGTCGTGATCTGGCTTTGCTGACTGTTGCTTATGAAACCCTACTTCGTGCGTCGGAAATCGCAAACATCCGTTTTGGTCACTTAGAGTACCCAGGTGACGGAACGGCTTTGCTGACTATCCCTATCACGAAATCTAATCATAGTGGCGAACCAGATACAGTGGTGTTTAGTCCAGAAGCTGTTGATATTATTCATGAATACGTAGAATTAGCAGGGCTTGATGACACAGATGAACAAGCTTTCTTGTTCGTCGGTGTGAGCCGACACAACACGCCATATAGACCAAAGTTAATCGACCCAGCCCACCCTGAAAGCGGCAAAAAACATAAGAAAATGACGTCATGGACTATCGAGCAGATCTTCAATAAAGCATGGGAAGCGCTTAATTTGGGCAAGGTTGGTATTGCCACTTTTACTGGCCACAGTGCAAGAGTTGGCGCGTGTCAGGATTTATTGACCGATGGATACACCATCTTGCAAGTACAGCAAGCTGGACGTTGGTCCACACCGGCTATGGTGATGAGGTACGGTCGCGGAATATTGGCAAAAGATGGTGCAATGGCACAGAAACGCGCATCTAGAGGACGAAAATAACCAGTCTTTTGAAACCCCGCAGCTGACAGCTGCGGGGTTTCATTATCCGCCGAGTCGGTTGAATTTCTCTATATTGATTTTAGCTTGGGGCATTTGCATTTTATGCCTCAAATTGAAACTACTGAAAAAGCTGGCTATATCTCTTTAGTTGTCGTTCGGGTATACAGAAACTGGCTCACACTCATTCCATACGGCTTGATCAGGTTTCGTATAAATCTCCGTTGTTTTTGAATTGCTATGAGCCATCCTCTTTGTGGCACTTAAGCCTTTCTCTTCAATCATTCGTGCCGCTAAGGAACGAATCTCATGGTACGTCGGTCTTTGGTTACTTGGTAAGTGCGATTTGACACCTGTAGGAGAGGAATAAAGTTTCATACTAAGCAGTCAAGTAACCCTGTTTGTACC
>NZ_JBFSSD010000023.1:0-76462 GCF_041466145.1 Vibrio sp. 10N.239.312.D08
CGCTTGTACGGTGGTGTGAGAGGACGGAGGCTGCGAGGCCTCCTCCTACTCGATTATTTACGGTTGCACAATATATAAACACGAACGTTGAAGTTAGGCTCATTGTTTAAGGGGAACGACAAGACACAAAGTTGAAATGGTTTGTTACAAAAGTGAGAGTTTGAATGGTCTGAGTAGACGGATTTTTTGTTGGTCGTCATTGTAATTATGTTAATGATGAATATAATAACGCAACTGATAGACATTATCATTTCGATATAAAGGATTTTACAATGAAGAAACTGCTAACACTTTCAGCTCTAGCGTGTGGTGTAATTGCCCCGACAGCAATGGCTGCGGAAGAAGTAAACGTATACTCTTACCGTCAACCTTTCCTTGTTGAGCCAATGTTCAAAGAGTTCACAAAAGAGACTGGTATTAAAGTAAACGTTAAGTTTGCTAAAAAAGGTTTAGCAGAGAAGTTAGCTCAAGAGGGTGAATACAGCCCAGCTGACGTTGTCTTAACTGTAGATATCAGCCGTCTATCTGAATTAACTAAACAAGGTCTAGTTCAATCTGTAGAGAGCGATGTACTTGAAAAGAACATCCCAGCTCAATACCAAGATACAGATAACGAGTGGTTCGCTCTAACAACTCGTACACGTAGCGTTTATTCTTCACGTGACCGTGTTGGTCGTCTAGGTGAAGAGTTCACTTACGAAGATCTAACTAAGCCTGAATTTAAAGGCAAAATCTGTACTCGTAGTGGTAAGCACCCATACAATGTTTCTCTAGTATCTTCGATGATTGCTCACAAAGGTGAAGCTGAAACGAAAGAATGGCTAGAAGGCGTAAAAGCAAACCTAGCACGTAAGCCTCAAGGTAACGACCGCGCGCAAGTTAAAGCGATTAAAGAAGGTCTATGTGATGTTGCTCTTGGTAACAGCTACTACCTAGGTAAGATGGTTAATGATAAAGAGCAAAAAGCTTGGGCTGACTCTGTTTACATTAACTTCCCTAACCAAGAGACTACAGGTACTCACGTAAACATCTCTGGTATGGCAATGGCTAAATACTCTCCAAATGAAGAGAATGCCGTTAAGCTGATGGAATTCCTATCTGGTGACACAGCACAAAGCATGTACGCAGAAGTGAACTACGAATACCCAGTGAAAGCAGACGTTAAACCTTCTGAGCTTGTTGCTTCATGGGGCGAGTTCAAAGCGGATACTATTTCTCTAGACGAAATTGCAAACCACCACGCGGCTGCAATCAAGCTATTAGACGAAGTTAAGTTCGATCTATAATTTATTACGGTAGGCTTCGGCCTAAGTAAAATGACAACCTCAAGTCGCCATTTTGGCTACTTGGGGTTGTTTGTTATTGGAAAATCACTTTTTGATACAAAGCACCCCGTTGATCCCTTGAGTTATTAGCATCTCACCTTGAAGTCATTAGAGTATATGGGTATAAATAACCCCACCATTAAAAGGATATGAGATGTATTTGCAAATGCATTTGTGTTTCATTAAGCCTCGTTGTAGTTAGGCGATGAAAGAAAAGAATTATTTATGGAACACCAGTAGCGGCATTATTGCTGTATTACTGGTCTTACCGATCTTAGCGATTTTTACGACGGCTGTTGGAGAAACAGATGAGCTATTTTCTCATCTGATGTCCACAGTGATGCCTACCTATGCCTACAATACGGTGGTTTTAGTCATAGGAACCATGTTCCTGTCTTTAGTTTTTGGTATTCCGTCGGCTTGGGTTATGGCAATGTGCCGTGTTCCGGGAGAGCGTGTTTTGCAGTGGGCACTCGTCCTGCCATTAGCAATGCCAGGCTATATTGTTGGCTATATCTTTACCGATTGGTTCGACTTTGCCGGCCCTGTTCAGGTTCTACTGCGAGATCTTACTGGGTGGGGACCCGGTGAGTATTGGTTCCCAGATATTAGAACCTTATCCGGCGCTATTATTGTTCTGTCTCTCGTTCTCTATCCTTATGTTTATTTGCTGTGCCGCGCGGCATTTATGGAGCAAAACGTCTCCTTATTACAATCTGCTCGTTTGCTAAAATGCTCGCCTTGGGAAAGCTTCCGTCGTATCTCCTTACCACTTGTTCGTCCATCAATGGCGGTCGGTTTATCGCTTGTTGCGATGGAAACTATCGGTGACTTTGGTACCGTGAGTTACTTTGCGGTAAATACTTTAACGACTGCGGTTTATGATACTTGGCTAGGCTACTCAAGCTTAACGGCAGCTGCGAAAATATCGGCAATCATGCTGGTTATCGTGATCCTACTGTTGAGCTCAGAGCGATACAGTCGCCGTAAGCAGAAGCTATTCCAGAATCAGTTCAGCAGCCGCGAAGATTTTCGTTACGACCTTTCTGGTTGGAAAAAATGGCTGGCACTATTCTGGTGCTGGGGATTAGTTTGCGTTGCGTTCTTATTCCCTCTTGGCCAGCTCATTATTTACGCCTACAAATATTTTGCTCAAAGCTGGACCCCTGAATTCAGAGAATATGCCATCAACAGCCTTTACGTTTCGGTAGCTGCTGCGATTATTGGCGTGATTATCGCGATGATTGTTAACTTTAATCAACGCGTTAGTCCGAGTAAGAAGAATCAGGCTTATATGCGCCTCGCTTCGATGGGCTATGCCGTCCCAGGCACCGTGTTAGCGATTGGTGTGATGGTACCTGTTTTGTTCATGGATCACTTGGTCAATGACATTGCGAAAGTGATGGAGTGGGGGCGACCTGGTTTGATCTTCTCTGGCTCCATGTTCGCGCTAATCTTTGCCATGGTCGTACGTTTCTCAGCAGTGGCAATTGGCAGTATTGAAAGCAGCTTGAGCAAAGTATCCCCTTCATTGGATATGGCTTCTAAAACCATGGGCTGCAATACCAACCAGATGTTACGTCGTGTTCATTTACCTTTGATTAAACGTGGCGCATTGATCGCTGGCTTACTGGTGTTTATCGAATCAATGAAAGAGTTGAATGCGGCATTGCTGCTGCGTCCTTTCAACTTCGAGACATTGGCGACTTATGTTTATAACTATGCCTCAGATGAGCACCTAGAATTGGCGGCGATGCCTGCTGTATTATTGGTGTTGGTGGGTTTAATTCCTCTGATCATCGTAAACCGTTCCTTGGAGCAGAAAAACTAATGAGTTGTGCATTATCAATTAAAGATCTGACTTGTAAGTATGAGTCGCAAACCATTTTGGAAGCGCTCTCGTTAGAAGTTGAGCATGGTGAAATTGTTTGTCTTCTTGGTGCGAGTGGCTGCGGTAAAACGACCTTACTGAAGGCGATTGCAGGCTTACTTCCATTAAGTAGCGGTGTGATGAGTTTGAACTGTCAAACCATTGATGATGGCGAGAATTGGTTGCCACCAGAGCAGCGTAACATTGGTATGATTTTCCAAGATTACGCCCTGTTTCCGCATCTGACGGTAAACCAGAATGTCGGCTTTGGCTTGAAAGACCTTTCTGAGCAGCAAAAGAAAGACAAAGTTCAAGAGATGCTGGAGCTGGTTCACTTAGGTGAGTATGGTGAACGATACCCACATCAACTTTCAGGTGGTCAACAGCAGCGTGTCGCTATTGCTCGTTCTTTGGCGTACAAGCCAGACTTGCTACTGTTAGATGAACCATTCTCAAACATCGATACTCAGGTTCGTCATGAGCTGATTTCTCAGATTCGCAAGATTTTTAAGAAGCAGGGTGTTACAGCTATCTTCGTAACTCACAGCCGTGAAGAAGCGTTCGCATTTGCAGATAAAATGGCAGTAATGAACCATGGTGTGATTGAGCAGTATGGTTCGGCATCTGAGTTGTATTTCCATCCTTCAAGTAAGTTTGTTGCAGACTTTTTGGGTGGCGGTAGCTACCTCAATGCACAGCGTATTTCGGAGCATGAATTTGAAACCAGTTTGGGTATGGTTGAAGCCAAACCGCAAACGGAGATTGAGTTCGGCAATACATGTGAGCTTCTGCTAAGGCCCCAGCATATCCAAGCAAGTTACGAGCAAGATAGTGCTATTTCGGTGCTAGAACAGCAATTTATGGGTGATCACTGTCGTTATGTAATCGAAGCGCATGGTCAGAAGTTATTAGCAACCTCGTCAGAAGCACTTGAAGTGGGTATGCCGGTCAACGTAAAAGTCGATACCAAAGGCGTATTGGCTTTTTAAAGAGATATAACGCGATACTAATCGTTACAAGAATCGCGATAAAAAAGCCCAGCACTTTAATCAAAGTACTGGGCAAGAGTTCTTCACTTATAGGCTTTAACAAGGCAGTGATTTGTTAAGTCCCATACAAAACTGCTGCACTCTATAAGCCTATAGAGAGAGGAAGTCTTTCACTTTTTGAAGAACACGTTCTGCAGTGTCTTTATCTTCCATTTCTGCGAAGATTCGTAGTAACGGCTCTGTTCCTGAGAAGCGAGCAATGACCCAGCCGCCATTCTTGAAGTACACCTTGGCACCATCTTCATAGCTGACTCTTTCAATTTCGTATTCAAATTCAGGCAGTTGCTTCTCGACGTAGATCTTAGTGTAGAGCGCTTCTTTCTCTGAAGGTTTAAACTTATAATCGCCTTCTGCGGTGTAGGCATAGCCATATTTAGAGTAAATCTCATCAAGTAATTCAGACAGCTTCTTGCCTGTCACACTGATCATCTCAACCAGTAAGCTTGAAGCAAATACGCCATCCTTACCTTTGATGTGACCACGAATGGTTAAACCACCTGAACTTTCGCCACCAATCAGAGAGTCATCGGCCTCCATTTGTGAGCTGATATGCTTAAAGCCTACAGGAACCTCAAAGCTCTTCTCACCATGATCTGCCGCCACTTTATCCAGTAGGTGTGTGGTTGCGATGTTACGAACGACAGAGCCCTTCCAGCCTTTGTATTCCAGCAAGTAGTAGTAAAGTAGGAGTAGCACTTCGTTAGGGTGAATGAAGTGACCTTTCTCATCGATGATTCCCAAACGGTCAGCATCGCCATCAGTACCAATACCAATGTCATAGCCTTCTGCTGCAACTAAGTGCTTCAAGCGATACAGCGTTGCAGCATTTGGCGACGGCATTAAGCCACCAAAATCTGGGTTTTTGCCATCGTTGATGACGTCGACATCACAGCGACCGTTAATCAGCACGGTTTGCAGAGCATTTTTTGCAACGCCAAACATTGGGTCAATCAGTACACGTAGGTTAGCTTTCTTGATCGAATCGATATCGATGAAGTTGATGATTGAATCAACAAAGTCGTTCATCGGGTTGATGATCTCGATTTCTTTGTCGTTTAATGCTTGCTCGAAATCGACACGAATAATATCTTCGTTGGTCAGTGTTGCGATTTGCTGTTCGATCTTCTCTGTGATGATCTCATCAGCATCACGGCCACCTTCAATGAATACCTTGATGCCATTGTAATCGGCTGGGTTGTGAGAGGCGGTAATACACGCCGAGTAGGTGCATCCCATCTCTTTTGCTTGGAACATCACGATAGGTGTTGGAACAAACTTATCGATGAAGCTTACTTTGATGTTGTTCGCCGCAAGTACTTCTGCAAACCAACATGCGGCTTTATCGGAAAGGAAACGACGGTCATAGCCGATCACAAACCCATTCTTGGCTGCATCTTCGTTGTTGATGATGTTAGCGAGTGCTTGCGCTACCAAACGGACGTTTTCTCTAGTGAACTCCTCACCAATGAAGGCGCGCCAGCCACCTGTACCAAATTTAATCATTAGAAAATCCTTTTAGTCTCATTGTCTCAAGCCTGTAAAGACTTGAGACAAGAGCTGTTCGTTAAATTGAGTGACTAGCCTAGAACAACGACAACATCGTTCTCACTGCCTTCTGCTTGTACTGGGATTGCACCTTCAACTGACTCACCATTGATAGTGATAGAAGCAACGCCTTTGCTTACTGCATTCGGGTTTTGCACTGTGATGTTGTAAGTTGCGCCACGCCATTGACGAGTAACCTCGAACTCTGGCCAATCTGTCGGGATACATGGATCAACCGTTAATCCTTCAAAGCCAGTACGAACACCAAGAATGAAGTTGGTTACCGCAAAGTAAGCCCAACCAGAGGTACCGGTTAACCAAGGGTGGTTTGCGCGGCCGTGGTCTTGGTGGTCTTTACCCATGATGAACTGCACGTACGAGTATGGTTCTGCGTAACGTGTTTCAATCATGTCGTTTTGGTTATACGGGTTAAGTGCATCGTAGAATTTCATCGCACGGTCACCACGGCCAAGTTTCGCTTCTGCTACCCAAGCCCATGGATTCGGGTGAGAGAAGATTGCGCCATTCTCTTTTACGCCTTGGTAAACGCGAGTCACGAAACCGATGTCATCGTTTGGTGTTGCAAATGAAGGGGAGTTTAGGTGTAAGCCGTATTCAGAGAATAGGTTCTCATCTACTGCGTCCATCGCTTTCTCACCGCGCTCTTGAGAAACGGCACCAGACAGAACTGCGAGCGTGTTTGACTCAAGGTGTACACGGCCTTCAGCTTGTTGTGCAGTACCGATCTTGTCGCCATTTTTAGTCAGGCCACGGATGTACCAACCACCCTCGTCATCCCAAAGGTGAGTTTCACACGCTTCGCGTACGTTCGCTGCCATTTCTGTGTATTTAGCAACATCAGCATCGTTATTGCGGAACTTAGCAAGGTCTAAAAATTCTTGTAGCGCCCAGAAGTGTAGGAATGACACCATTGAAGATTCACCGCCACCTAGGTTCAAACAGTCATTCCAGTCAGCACGTAGACCTTTACAAATACCAGTTTGCCCCACGTATTCAGCAGAGAAGTTCAGTGCCGCTTTCATGTGTTCATAAACTGTCGCCTCGCCACCGTCTGCGTATGGAATCACTTCATCGAAGAAGTCGTGCTCACCGGTTTCCATCACGTACTTGATGATGGTTGGAACGATCCATAGGTGATCATCAGAACAGGTATCTTCAATGCCGTGGATCTTGTCGTCATCTGACGGTGTTGGAACAACTGTTGGTGATTTTGATGGCTCAACGTCGGCTTTCTCTGGATCGAACCAGTCAGGATCGAACAAGTGTAGACCGTAGCCCGCTTTCACTTGGCCGCGAAGCAGGTCGATAATACGTTTCTTGGTCATTTGTGGGTTGGCATGGGGTACTGAAATAGCATCTTGAGCCGTATCACGGTAACCAAGACCAGTACGACCGCCAACTTCGATGAATGATGCAAAGCGTGACCAAACCACACAGGTTTCCGCTTGGTATAGCGTCCACGTGTTGATCATTGTGTCTAAGCCTTCGTTTGGCGACTTAACTTGGAATTTGTTGCAACGCTCGTCCCAGTGATCTTTGATGCCTTGGAAAGCGGCGTCTACGTTTGCTGTGTCTTGGTACTTCTCACGTAGGCGTTCACCGTTGCCTTTACCGATACCGAGTACATACGCAAAGCGAACTTCTTCACCGGGTTGAATCGTAAATTGCTTGTGCAGAGAACCACAGTGGTTGTAACAAGTTTGAGCGCTGTTAGAACACTTACCGTTTTCAACCGCAATTGGATTTGCTTCATCACGGTACATACCAAGGAAGTTATCACGTTGGCCATCGTAGCTGTCTGGTGAGAAAGTTGAAGCTAGGTAGTAGAAGCCTTCAAAATCGTTAGTGTTGTAGTATAGGTCGTATTCCAACACACCTTCTTGGTAAGACGTGCCCGCAGAGTACAAAGACATCTGGTGGTTCTGGTTGTCCGATTGGATGTGGCTGAACGAGAACTCAACAAATGAGAAGGTGCTGATAGTACGTGGCTTATCAGTGTTGTTCTTTAGCACAACGTCCCAAACTTCTGCATCTTCGCCTTTAGGTACGAATAGCGTTTTGGTTGCGGTAATGCCGCTGTATTCACATTTGAACTTTGAGTATGACAGGCCGTGACGAACCTCGTAGTTCGCTTCATCTAGGCTCTTGGCCACTGGTTGCCAAGAGATAGACCAGTAATCACCCGTCTCATCATCACGCAAGTAAACATAGTGTCCAGGACGGTCAAAGGTGCCGTTTGGACGGAACTTAGTAACACGGTTGTATTCCGGAGAGTTGTAGAACGAGTAACCGCCCGCATTGTGCGAAATCACGGTACAAAACTTTTCAGTACCTAGGTAGTTGGTCCAAGGTGCTGGTACATCAGGGCGAGTGATGACGTATTCGCGATTGTCGTTATCGAAATAGCCGTATTTCATTGTCATTTCCTTTTTAACAAACTGCATCTATGCAGCTAATTTTTAAATAGTGATGCTGAGTCTTATCTGACTGAGCACCTTAATTTGAGTTAGCAAGCGCTCGATGTGAGTGTTGCTTTGGTTTTGTTTTATTGAGCTTTCCAAGGGTTGCGATAGTCAACATTGAGTCTGTCGAGTAGCGGCAAGTGACCCTTTAGGCGAGACAGGTAATCTAGCCAGTTTCGGTTGTTTTTATGTGTCCAACATCCTTCAGCTAAAGCGCTAATTCTTGGAAATACCATGTAATCCATACGCTTTTGGTTGGTGACGATCTCACACCATAGAGCACACTGAATTCCGCGGATCCGCTTACGAATTGGGTCGGTGTCGGATATCTCAGCAAGCGCTTCGTAGGTATAAGCTTGTTCTAATGGGATAACGGCAGCCCAATCTACGCCCGGCTCTTCCGGTGCATAATCTTGGGTCATGTCGAGATAGGTAAATTGTGCAGGTTGCAATACCACATCAAAGCCTTGGCGAGCGCAGTTCACAGCCGCTTCTTCACTGAGCCATGAATAGATGATGGTCTCTTTGCTCACCTTGTCGCCGTGCTGAGCTTCTTCCCAGCCCACCATGCGTTTGCCGAGTTGCTTAAGCTTATTCTCGGCATAGCGGAATAGGTGACCTTGCAAATCTTTGCTGTCTTGGTATTGATGTTCTTTCATCAGCGCTTGAGCTGCAGGGCTGTTAGTCCATACGCCCGGTGGTACTTCGTCTGCGCCCATGTGAATCAATTCGCTAGGGAATAGCTCTGCGACTTCTTCAATAACCGCATCTAAGAACTGGTAAGTGCCCGGTAAACCTGGATTTAACACATTGTCGTTGTAGTGCTGAATGCTCTTGTATTGAGTAGTGTCTGCTTGCTCTACCAACATATCAGGCAGTGATTTGATTGCTGCACGGCAGTGTCCCGGGATATCGATCTCAGGGATAACCGTGATGCTGCGTTGTTCTGCGTATTCAATCACTTCGCGAATCTGTTGCTGGGTGTAGAAGCCGCCGTAGTTTTCAGCAATATGGGTATATTGTGGCTCTAATGCATGGTCAGGACCTCGCCAAGCACCGATTTCAGTGAGTTGAGGTAGGCTCTTTATCTCGATCCTCCAACCTTCATCATCGGTTAGGTGCCAATGAAAAACGTTGAATTTGTAGTGCGCCAACTGGTTGATTAAACGTTTCACTTGCTCCACCGAGTGGAAGTGACGTGCACAGTCCAACATCATGCCGCGGTATTTGAAACGAGGTTGGTCGGCGATTTTGCAACATGGCACAGAGAAGCGTTCAGCATTTTGTTGTTGAACTAATTGGATTAAGCTAGCTACTGCATGAGTGAAGCCTGATTGACTGCCTGATTCTACGACCACTTGTTGAGTTGTGATTGTTAGCTTGTACTCGGCTTCATCTAAAGTTGGGTTGCTACGAAGTAGAATGTCTCCGCTCGCTTCTGGTGAGAGTTCTGTTGAAATCGCTAGCTCGAACGTAATCAGTAACTCTTGTTGTAACCAAGCGCTGGCCTTCTCTGCAAGGTGAGATTGAACCTCAATTTTGCATTTACTATTTAACGCGAAGCTACCTTGCTTAAGTTCGAACTGATTCGGCTGAGGAATTAATGCCACCTCAGCAGCGTTCACTTCAGGTATCTGATTGCGTTCACGGTATGGTGACGCCAGAACAATAGGTGATATCGCGACTGGCAGCACCGAGGTTTCGCCTTGGTGATGCGTTTGGATAAAGGCATCGTTTAGACCGTCAGAATAAAAACGGAATGGGGCGCTTTGAATGCTGAATTCAAGGTAGTAATGGTTGTTCGCCTTTAACACTGACGAACTTGGTTTGAACGAACAAAAGCTTCCAACTTGAGTCAGTTCACCTTGCGATAAACTTTCTGGAAGGATGAATCGATCAAATGCAAAGTGCAGAGACCAATCTGTTACGTCGAGGTCACTTAAGTTATGTACCGTAAGGCCAAATCGGCAGTTATTTTTTTGTTCAGAAAGAACAGCTAAGTCGATGCGATAATTCATATAACTTCCCTGCTAAGCCTGTTGATACAAGTTGTGTTGTGGTTTCCCGGCAAACATCAATGCGCCTTCGATAGCGTCGAATTGAGGTTTAACGATCCATTGCTGTACTGGTGGTGATAGCCAGTTGAGAATTCGCTCTGCGATACTTCCCATCAGGCATACCTTGTCCGCACCTTTGTGATGCAGTGCTAGTACAAACATTTCGATATCAGCGGCGGTTTGCTTGAGCATCTCGATAGCCAGTTCGTCACCTTCATTAGCGAGTTGAAAAATAACTGGTGAGAATTGACCGTAATCCTTTGGAATAGCACCTTTTGACCATTCGACAATGGCATCCACATCATTATTAAAGTGATTCATCACATGTAGAGTCAGCGGGGTTTTGTTGCGAATACCGTCTTCTGCAAGCAAGACTTGTTGAATCAAACGTAAGCCCATGACTGCGCCGCCGCCTTGATCTGAAATCGGAAATTCACGACCGCCAACCACATATTGCTCACCGTCTTTTAGGAAGATACCGCAAGAACCCGTACCACCGATCATGATTGCGCCGTCTTGGCCATTGTGAGCACCAATGCAAGCGCCATAAGCGTCGGTATTTAGTGTCATGCTTGCGAAAGGGTGTGGTTGAGCCATGAAGTCGAACCATGCTGATTTTTGCTCAGCGCCAGCCAGCGCTAGGCCAACATGCATATTTGAAAAATGGTCTGAGTTGAGTTGCCCTTGTTGTGCCGCTTTTGTGATGGCATCAATAATTGAGCTCATCGCAACATCAACACCCAAAAGGATGTTGCCACTGCCACTTTTCGCTTCACCAATCTGTTTACCTTGAGCGTCACGAATACGAGCACGACAAGAAGTACCACCACCATCAATACCGACGTAGTAAAGAGTCATTATTATTGCTCCTTACGCTGAGCTAAGAAGTTGAACTGTGCAGCGGTTGCTAATAAGAACCACGCACCATGAGGGATCCATTGCTCACCCCAGCGCCAGTTTTGAAGCATGTCATCTTTTTGTGCTGGTGGATTGAACGCAATGTCTTGTTCATCTTCAAAACCAGCTGTGATGCCATTACAGATACCGCCTTTCGCATTGAAGAACCCAAGCTGAGGTAGGTAGTCTGGGTTGTTATGGCCATGACCATCGAGCATGCACATGTGGTATGGGTTGAGGCCCAAGATCCAATCAAGGCTATTTTGTGAAAGCTGGATTAAGCGCTCTTGAAGTTCGCTATCTTTAATGTGCGGTTGAACTAGGTAAGCCATGGTTGCGAGTGAGCCAAGGCGTGCGTTCTCGCCTTGCCACCAGTAACCGGTTTCGTTCTGTTGAGCGACGAAGAAGGCATCACGTTTATCACCATCGACAGATTTAACGTATTGTCTTGGATAGCCAAATGGGTTGGTGACTTTGTCGGTGATGTTGATTTCGAACTGACAAGCTTGTTCAACAACTGTGCGCGCCTGTTCTTTTAATTCAGCATCGGTTTCGTTGTCGATGTATTCACATAGTGCAATCACAGGAAGACCGGCTTCAGCTGCGTGAAAGTATGGACGAGAGCCATCAGAGTTTGCCGACCAGAAGTGCTCAAATGAATCATCGGATTGCTGACGAGAGATTAAACGAGTCGCCCAAGTTCTTGCTTCTGATAGGTATTGCTGGTCTTGTGTTACGCGATACAGCTCATTGGCTGCGAGTAGGGCGCAATACTCATCGATGATGTTCTCTTCACCATCGTTTAGATACTGGAAGTTGTACTCTTTTAGATGCCAGTAACCCTTAACCGCCATTTCAAGGTATGTGTGGCTCGAGTAGCTACCAGAGATTTCAAGCTCAGAAGCTGCGGCTAATGCTGCGATAGCAACACCTGCACCTTGTCGGTAGCCCGCTTGTAAGTCCGTTGATTTATGACCTTCTTGAGTCGCATAAGCGCAGATATCGCGTTGGTTGATATCTTTGCTCCATTTGTCGAATACCGTCATATAGAAGTATCCGTCAGCGTCTTGCATACGCACTAAGAAGTCGGCACCGAACAGAGCCTCTTCCGTTAGACGAGTCATGGAGAATTTCGGGAAGTCTGGGTTATGGCCAGTCAAGCGTACGCTTTTTAGCATGTTCCAAACGACCATCGGAATTTGTTGTGGGTTTAGGTAGTTACCATAAGACAGGTGGCTAAAATACTTACTGACATCACCTGATGCGTCATACCATCCACCGTGGACATCGACGTATCGGTCGGTACCTAGAATTTGTGCTTGTCGATCTTTTTTGTCGAAAATCCCGCCACAGCGTTGTGACTTAAAGTAATGAAGCACATCAGAAAACGTGTGGTTCATTAATAGGTTGCTACCAATCTCAAATACTTCTGAACGCAGGTTGTCAAAACGTAGGTAGTAGCGACCAGATTCAGTGACTGAACTGAAATCAATAGTGAAGAATTGCCCTTGATGCCAATTTGCTACGCGGCCTTGTTTAACCACATCAAAATTTCCGACAGTCATATGGTTGTCAGCACAGACGAGTAGAGCCGTAGTGCTTGATAGGCGAGCTTTCTTAGTTTGTAGGATAGCTTGCTTCGGGCCTGTGGACTCATAGCCAATATGGTTGGTCAATAACAGCATCAATATTCTCCGACAGTCCTAGTTTCTATTGGCTAGGTACTTGAATGTTTTGGATATAAATAGTTAGGGTCCGAAGACCCTAACTTGGGTTTTATTGCTTAGCTTTCGTGTAGGTAACAGCGCACAAAGTGGTTATCAGCGAGCTGCGTAACCCCTGGTAGCTGCTCTTTGCACTTATCCATTGCGTGAGTACATCGGCCTGCAAATGGGCAGCCTGCTGATACTGGTGTCCACAGAGGAATCTCACCTTTGTTGCCTGCAAGTTGCTCGTGGATCGACTTCTTAGGATCTGGAACGGCCGAAACAAGCAATTGGGTGTATGGGTGCTGAGGGTTAGCAATCACGTCATCGGTATCGCCCCATTCCACCATGTGTCCCACGTACATCACCGAAAGGTCTTCAGCGATGTAACGAGCGGTTGCGATATCGTGAGTGATGTAAAGCAGAGACATTTGCTTCTCGAACTTCATCTCTTCCATCAGGTTCAAAACACCGGCACGAATCGATACATCAAGCATTGAAGTTGGCTCATCGGCTAGTACAACTTCGGCACCTACCGCGATGTTGCGGGCTAGGTTGACACGTTGACGTTGGCCGCCAGACAGTTGGTGAGGGTACTTCTTCGCCGTCTCTTTTGGTGGGATCAGGCCCACTTGCTCTAAAAGATCGTAAACACGTTCTTCTAGTTCTCTCTTATTGCCCGGGGTTACCTTCTTGTGGATCAACAGTGGTCGAGCAATGTGGTGGAAGATATTGTGTGTTGGGTTCAATGAACCAAACGGGTCTTGCCATACCATCTGCACACCTTCACGGTAGTGCATAAGATCTTTTCTGCTTGAGATCTCTTGGATATCACGACCTTTGTATTCGATCATGCCACCTGAAGGTGCGTACATTTTTGCGATCATTTTTGCGGTTGTTGATTTGCCTGAACCAGACTCACCAACCACTGCTAGGCCACGGCTTTTGTACATCTTGAATGACACGTCGTTAATCGCACGCATCATTGGGGTTTGAATGGTGGTACTGCTTATTGGGAAGTCTTTTACGACATTCTTGCCTTCTACCAATAATTGACCGAAATCTTTGCTCATAATTGTCTCCAGAATCCTTATTCGCTTTGCTTGTTTTTAGGCGGTCGAGCCGCCTTGTTCGTTATTCACGCTGAGTTAGCGTGCAAGCTATAGCTTCCTTTGTACTATTGGGTCACCGTACAGGTGGCAGTTAGACAAATGTCCCGGGTCGATAGAACGCAGCTTGGTTGGCACCTTGGTACACGTTTCATGTACACGGTCACAACGAGCTTGGAAACGACACCCTTCAGGGATCTCTAACAGGTTCAGAGGGTTACCCGGAATACCTGCTAACTTTGTCTTTGGCCCTGTCAGTGGAGGGAAAGAACTTCCCAGCCCTTTGGTGTAAGGGTGGTAAGGGTTTTCTAGAATATCTTGAGAGTTAGCTACTTCGATTAGCTCACCTGAGTACATGATGCCGATGCGGTCAGAGAACTCGACCATCAATGACAAGTCATGGGTGATGAACAGAATTGAGAAGCCAAATTCTTCTTTTAGTGCATAGATCTTTTGTAGGATTTCGCGTTGCACAACCACATCAAGTGCGGTTGTCGGCTCATCCATAATGATCAGCTTTGGATTCAGTGCTAACGCGATAGCAATAACCAAGCGCTGACGCATGCCGCCAGAGAATTGGTGAGGATAGTCACTCAATCGGCTCGGGTGAATATCGACGATTTCAAGTAGACCTTCAGCACGCTGCTTAGCTTGCTCGCGAGTCATGTTGGTGTGACGCATGATTACGTCACAGAACTGCTCTTCCATCGGTAGTACTGGGTTGAGTGCGTTCATCGCGCTCTGGAATACCATCGACATCTCACTCCAACGGAACGACTGCATACGGTCATCACTGTATTCAAGGATGTTCTCACCGTTGAAGATAACCTCACCACCACTGATGTAAGCGGGCGGCTTATGAAGACGCATAAGAGAGAAAGCGACCGTTGATTTACCACAGCCAGATTCACCAGCTAGACCGAAGACTTCACCTGGAGCGATGTCGAAACTTACGTTGTTACACGCACGAACATCGCCAGACTCTGTGATGTAATCCACGCATAAGTTGCGGATAGAAATTAGTGGTTCAGACATGATTATTTATCTCCGCTCCAAAGTGCATTTTGTGGTGGTAGTTCTGGTTCACGTTCTTCTTTGTCTTGAGCTGCTAGTTTCTTCCAACGCTTCATGCCTTTGTGAGAACGCAGTTGCGGGTTAGCAATTTCATCGACCGCGAAGTTAAGTAGAGCAAGGCCAGTTACAAGTAGTGTCAGTGCGATACAAGGAGCCAGCAGTTCCCACCAAGCGCCAATCAGCATTGATGAAGAGGTTTGAACGTTGTAAAGCATGATGCCCCAGCTGATTGTGTTCGGGTCACCAAGACCTAGGAACGAGATGGTTGCTTCCATCATGATTGCGTACATCACCGAACCGATGAAGCTTGCGCCAACGATAGAGATAAGGTTTGGCAGAATCTCTACGAAGATGATGCGGAATGAAGATTCACCCAAAACTTCAGCGGCTTTTACAAACTCTTTTTCACGCAGTGCTAAGGTTTGGGAGCGAACAACACGGGCACCCCAAGCCCAAGACATAAAGCCGATAACCAAGGTTATGGTGAGTGGCCCTGCCTCACCGATAAAGGCTGCTACTACGAACAGTAATGGGTATTGAGGGATTACCAGCATGATGTTCATTGCGGCTGTTAGAACGTCATCGACACGGCCACCGAAGTAACCTGCAGAAACACCAATAACAGTTGCGAGTAAACATACGGTTAGACCCGCACCAAAACCTACAGCAAGAGATACGCGTGCGCCGTATACCACTTGAGACCAAACGTCACGACCCATACGAGTTGTACCTAGTACGTGGTCTGCCTTTTTAGACATGATCAATGTACGACGGTCGTCTGCTAGATTTTGAGCAACCCAGCCATCAGGGTTAGTTTGTGCAGACTTCACCACGAAACCAGGATATTCGTGTGGGTTACCTGTACGCTTGTCTGGTACATGTTTGGTGATTAATGGAGCTGCAATCGCGCCAAGAATAAAAATACTTAGGATGATGACGCCTGTTAGGGCCATCGGGTTACGCCAAATGAGTTTTAAAAAGTCTTTCATGATTATTTACCACCCTTACGAAGACGAGGGTCAAGAACAACGTAAAGCATGTCTGCAACTAGGTTAAAGAACAGCATGAATAGCGTCATGATAAGCAGCTGACCTTGCAGTACTTGGTAGTCACGAGCGTTAATTGCGTTGAAAAGTACGCTGCCAAGACCTGGGTAGTTAAAGATGATTTCGATAATTAACTGACCGCCGATTGCCATACCTAGCGACATTGACAGGGCTGTCACACTAGGTAGCATCGCGTTACGAGCTGCGTAGTTGAATACCACTCGGTTTTCGCTCAGGCCTTTGCCTTTCGCCATGGTGATGTAGTCTTCGGCTAATAGGTTGATCATGTTGTTACGCATGTTTACTAGGAAGCCACCAATTTGAACAACAGAAGCACAGAACAGTGGTAAGAAGGCGTGGTAAGCGACATCTTTAATGAATGCCCAGCTTGTCCAATCAGGTATAGTACCAGCGGTGTAGGCATACCCTGTTGGGAACCACTTCAAGCCAATTGCAAAGGTAAATAGTGCAATCATCGCGATAACAACTTGAGGAACGGCTTGTAGAATCAGCATCCCTGGCGTTACGAAGGCATCGTACTTACTGCCGCGTTTCCACGCTGCGAAAATACCTAGGATTGAACCAATCGAGAAAGAAAGAATAACTGCGGTGCCGGCTAAGAAAAGCGACCAACCGAATGCTCCACCCAACAGTGTGTTTACAGAAAGTGGGTAGAATTGAATTGATGTACCAAGTTCCCAGCTAAGAATGTTCTTCATGTACGCCACGTATTGAACTAAGTAGCCACCATCAACGAAGCCTAATAGTTCTTTCATTGCAGCAATACGCTCTGGAGTAACTTGTACAGAAGCGTTCGCAAACATCATGGTAACTGGGTCACCAGGCATTGCTCTTGGAATAATAAAGTTTAACGTCGCAGCAACTAATAGCGCGACAAAATAAAATGACAAACGTCTTAAAAAATAACCCATAACTCACACCTTACTCACCCAGATTGTTTCCCTGTTTCTGGATTCAGGTCGCTCCTAGCGAAATTTGGAACGAAAAACCCCCTGACGACTAGCGCCATACTTTCAATTGAGAGTGTGGGGATTTTTATAAGCGGCGTAAGAGGTTACGCCGCAAGGATTGAACGATTACTTATTTAACTGGTTTTAGGTCCAGTACATGAAGTAGACGCTCTGGAATACCAGCCCAAATGTTTGGACGGCCTTTTGGATTTTCTTCATTCCACCAACCAGTGAAGCGAGTTGTGTTGTATTGGTACATGTAAGCACCAGACATCACAGGGATTGTCACTTGGTCTGCAGCGATGATTTGCTGGATACCGTGTGCAATGTCTAGCTGCTCGTTCTTATCAGCTGTTTTGTAGAAGCTGTTTAGAAGACCATCTAGCTTGTCGTTTTTGTAGAAGTGCATTGCGAAACGAGGCATACCATCACCAGATTGTAGTGATGAGTTGTAAGCACTGTTCCAGTACGTGTATGGATCCGCACCGTGGAAGTAGTTTGTGTATGCTACGTCGTATGTACCTTCAAGCATTGCTTGGTTGTAAACAGAGAAGTCAGGTGTACGAGCTTTTGCTTTAATACCGATTTCGTTTAGCTGTTCTACCGCTAGTTGAACTGTGTTGTTGAAGTCAGTCCAGCCGTTTGGCGATTGAATCATTAGTTCGAAAGACTTGCCTGATGGAGTGTCAACAAAACCATCTTTGTTTACATCTTTGAAGCCAGCGTCAGCAAGAAGCTTCTTCGCGCCTTCAGCGTTGTAAGTGTTGAAGCCTTTGTACTTGTCATGAGTTTTTTCATCAGACCAAGCTTCAAACGCGTAGCCAAGACCCGATGCGAAATCGTTTACAGTACCGCCACCGTAGAATGCGATGTCGATGATAGTTTGACGGTCAAGAGCCATAGAGAAAGCACGACGGAAGTCAACGTTGCTCAATGCTTCATGCTTCGCAGCATCAGGGTGCTTGAAGTTAACGATGAATGCCTGTGTACCTGCTGGCGGGTACCAGTAGTGGTGTTTAGGGCTAGCTGCTGCGTATGTACGATCGATATCTGGAACGAAAGAAGACGTCCAGTCCATTTCACTGTTTACAACTTTACCTAGGAATTGGTCGTTGTTCGCAATTTGTGGAACACGTAGACAGTCAACATCTAGGTTGTCTGCATCCCAGTAGTTCGGGTTTGCACACTGGATGTATAGTTGCGCTGTAAACGTATCGATTTCTGTAAATGGACCAGAACCTACCGGGTTCTCATTGGTAAACGTTGATGGATCTTTAACGTCTTTCCAGATGTGCTTAGGTACTACAGGTACTTTAGCAATCTCGTAAGGTACGTTTGAGTTTGCTTCTGTTAGTGTGAACTTAACTTGGTTGTCGTTCAGTTTTTCTACAGAAGTTACCCAAGAGTTGATACCAGATTGGTCAAGCTCTGGCTTCTCTTTTACAAGGTTGAAAGAAAAAACAACATCATCAGCAGAGAAAGTTTCTCCGTCTGACCATTTAACACCCTTACGAATGTCGAAAACAACGCTCATCAGATCATCTGACATCTTGAAGTTTTCAGCTAGACGGAACACTGGAGTGTTACCGTGCATTTCGTTAAATACTACTAGCGGCTCATACATGAAGTCAGTTGTAGTATGTAGGTTAGTAGCACCAAGGTACGGGTTAAAGTTACGTACGAATGTAGTGTACTCTTTCGGGTGAACGGTCAGTTCACTGCGTTCTGCAGCGGTTGCTACTGATGCAAAACCTGTTGTAGCAGTTGCAATAATTGCTGTTGCTATTGCTGTTTTTTTTATATTGGCAAGCATAGCTGTTCCTTACTATTTGCTTTCATTTCACTAATGGATTGAATGTTATCTGTCGCTAAATTGTTTAGTAGATACACACTCTGGTTAAAGGCCTACCTCTTCTTCGTTGCTCCAGATTCATCGTTGATTCTGAGAAGTGGTAAGAGTGGCCTGTAGGCCTTTGGCAGGAGTAAGAAAACACCTTATCGATGAATTAATCAAACTCGTTTCCCGTCAAAAACGTTAAAAACACACAACCCCACGTCATTAACGTCAAAATAGGTTGCTTTGGTGGTTTTTTGTACGCAATTGTTAAAGTGATGTGACTCGCATTTGGTTTTGAGGTTCTTGCAGGTTGTAAGTGGTCACTAACTTTAAAGGCTTTTTATTATAATGCTTTACCCTAAGTTGGTATAATTGTAGATCTCGGTCACTTGCCAGTTTTACGTTAAATTTCCCTAGAAAATTAAATCTGCCGTTCTGTTGTGACTCGCTTCTCAAACTGCAACAAAGAGTCAGATAACGGTCAGATATGATTGAGAATAGAACGAAAAGTACTGACGGTTACGAGCTCACACTGTACGTGATTGGCGTGAATTCTTCCTTGTTTAAGGGCGTAAAAAAAGTGCGTTGCAAGCGATGGGATTCTACTTTTTGTGATTATAAGGCGTACAAAAAAGCCCACGCTAGGTGGGCTCCATTATTCAAAGTATCGTGATGTTGGTTCAGGGTTTAACTGGTCAGTAGTTTCTGAAGTTTATCCCTCAGCATCTCAATATGGGTTCTTTCTGGCGTCTGTTCTTTGCAGTGTTCCAGAATGAATTCGATTGAGCTCAGTACCGTTCGCCAGCGAGGCGTTTTCGGTAGGGTTTCTACGCGTAGGTATTTGTCTAGCGTTCGAGTTTGCAGCGTACTGCGGTCTAAGTAGACGCGCCACAAGCCACTCTTCTCGGCGAAAGCAAACTTGGTTTCACCAGTCACCGATTCCCAGTAGATGATGGCATTCGTCATCGCATCGACCAGTACCTCACGCATTAACTCTTGCTTGTTTTTACCTTCACCGGTTGCCTTGTCAGCAAGACGAGTAAATTCTCCGCCAAGCTCTTTCAGCTGCTGTAACTTATCTTTGTCGCCTTCAAAGGCATAACTAGAGAGAGCCTCAACCGCCGTTTCAAGGTTATTGATTCGGTTTGAGTTAACACCACCACCTACATTGAAGATATACATGGTGTCGAGCCCTGAGCCTTCAGGCAGCTTAAGGATGTCACTTGGTATGCGCTGACGTGTATCGTCTATATAGATATCAATATCACCGCAGTAGTGGGCTTGTTCTACCTTAAGGTATTTAGGCGCAATGATCTCGTCGACCATTGAGCGTTTAAGTTGTTCTTGTCCGCGTCTGAATAGCTTCGCCGCAGCTTCGTTAGCAAAGCGAATACGTTGGTCGTCACGAATACAGATGATGGCTTCAGGTGCCGATTCTAGTTGCTCTAATAAGCGGCCTTGAGTTTCTAACAAGTTAGCCTCAACCATCGCTCTATGTTTGAGCTCGAGTTGCAGTTGGTCGTTTTCAAGGCGTCTCTGTTCAGCTTTGCTTGCTGATAGATGTGCTGTAATTCGAGCCGCTAGTTCTTGTTTGTTGAACGGTTTAGACAAGTAGTCATTGGCGCCAGCTTCGAAACCTCGAACACGGTCTTCTGCTTGGTTGAGTGCCGTTAGCATGATGATTGGCAACTGAGCATGATCGTATTGCTTACGCAGTGCTTCACAAACCTGATAGCCGCTCATTCCTGGCATCATGATGTCGAGTAGAAGCAGCTCTGGCTTCTCTTTCTCAATCAGTTCAATGGTTTCAGGGCCATCACATGCAGTACGTACTCGATAACCTTCTAACTTCAAGAAGCTGTCTAATACTCGCAGGTTAACCGGCTCATCATCGGCGATAACCAATAACGGGCCATCTGGGTTTTCACTGATAACACTATTTTCTTGTTGGCTGTTATCAATTAAATCAGGCGCTTGGAAGTGCGAGTAGTGACCTGATTCGTTGTAACTGTCTAACTCATCTTGAGTAGCTAGGGGCAGGGTAAAGCTAAACGTAGTGCCGAGCATTGGTTGGCTACTAACGTACAGTGAACCGCCCATTAGCTCGATCAACTGACGACTGATCGATAATCCAAGCCCTGCACCTTGGCGGTAGTTACTCGCATCTTGGCCTGCTTGAATCAATGGCTCAAAGATGTGCTCAAGGTACTCGGCCGGTATACCTTGGCCAGTATCGACAACTTGTACACGAATGTTGTCATCGATAACGCTGGCAGAGATAACAATTTTACCTTCTGAGGTGTACTTGATGGCATTGCCGACCAAGTTATACATCACTTGCTCAAGTCGTTGAGGATCCGATGAAACCAGACCTAAATCACTTGGGACTTGGTTAATAATACGGATTGGCTTATTGCCCAATAGGTGATGAGACAACTCTAGGACCAAGCTGGTGGCTGCCGACAAATCAACGGCTGATTTCTTAATATCTAAGCTGCCATAGCGCATCTTGTGATAATCAAGCAGATCATCAACCAAGGTCGCCAATCTCTGACCGCTATTGATGATGATATCCAACTGATATTTCTGATTAGCAGGAATAGGGCCGTTAGCTCCAGATATCAACGCTTCAGCGATACCCACCATGCCATGCAGTGGTGTTCTCAATTCATGTGAAGTAGTCGCTAAGAACTCATCTTTGAGTTTATTTGCCAGTTGTAACTCTTCGTTTTGCTTTTGAATGGTCTTAAGGTTGTCCTCAAGCTCATCGTTTTGGCTTTTGATGAGCTGCATTTTTTCACGAATAGATCGCTGCATTCTTTCGAAGCTCACCGCGAGTCGGCCTATCTCATCTTTGCGCTCGGTATTGATCATGGTTTCATCGAGATCACCCGCCGATACTTTTTCGGCAGCCCACGTCAGTTTAAGCAGTGGGGATGTGATGAAGTTAGACAGATAGTGCGATGCAACGACTACCAGAATGATCGCCGTTAGCATCACGATCACGAAGATCTTTTCTAACTGATGAATACGGGCAAACGCCTCTTTCTCTGGCAGCTCTACGACAAGAGCCCATGTTGCGTATTTCAGTTCAATTGGCGTATATGCCGCGATGATCGCTTGATCTAGGGTGTTGTCGAAGGTGCCAACCGCTGTTTCGCCAGCCAATGCTTTATCGACAACATCTAGGCTCAAGTTGATAGATTCTTGTGAATGAGCAAGGCTACGCGGCAGGTGATCATCACCTACAAGCAGCGTTTGAATATTCGAACTCTTGTTGAGATCCGCAATCAACTTAGTAATGCCGTTGATTGGTAGCCTAAACATCGCGTAACTGTGTAGGTAGCCTTGTTGAACGATAGGTGCGCCTAGCCATGCGGTCTGTTTGCCATTCTCGTCTTTAAAGTCAGAAACGATAACCGGCGTGTAATCTTCGTTAGATTTGCGTCGGTCGGTTACGTCTTTGGCTAGTCGTTGAAAGGTAATACCTAGGTTGGAGTCCTTGTATTTTCCTGTCAGTAGATTGGTGCCGTAATCGTCATTTTTAAAGACGGAATAAGCGACGTTACCGTTGATATCAACTAAGAGAATATCGTCAAAATCAGAGCGTTTAAGCAGTTCTAGGTAAGCATTATGGTAGCGCTTGTGGAGCAGGCGATAACGCTCGCTGCCAATAAAGCTGCTGGATTCAGGGAGGATCGACGTTTTGATTTGATCGCCAGAGCCTTGAATATAGCGCTGCTGTGCATTACTGCGTGCCTCGTCAATATCTAACCCCAATCGTTGAAATGCATTGATCAAACCATAAAATCGCCCGCCACTGGCATTGGCCAATTCTGAGCGAACAAAGCCCATCACTTGGGATTCTTGAGCTTGTAGGTAATCGACAATTTGCTGCTGCTTAGTATCACGAACCGAAACAAGGTGTGAGGTGCTTTGTTCCTGGAGATCCTGACTGTGCGATTGGAGGAAAAATATCGCGATAAGTGTCACAGGGGTAATACTGAGGACAAGAAATGCCAGCATTAGGGTATTTTGAAGGCGCTTAAACTTCTGCTTACGATAGAATCTAAACATAAATTGGGTACTACTTTCCTTTGATGTACTGCTAAAAGGGGCGAAAACAAGTACAGAGAATAGAATTAACGGGTTCCAATTTAACGAAATTAACGAGTTTTTTTACTTTGACAAGTAAGTGGTATTTAAAGCGTGTGCAAAAGCTCATTTTTATTGAGTTTTGACAAAAATATGAACAGACAGCGCAGATAATGACCCTGCGCTGTGCTAGATAGGTTATTTGTTTGCGTGATAGATCGCGAATTTAGTGGTCTTATTTAGAGTCGCGCATTTTCCAAACGCTTGTTCAATAATTGGAATGTATTTTAAGAAACTATTCGCAACAATAATCATCTCACCAGAACGCTTCAAATGCTTAGGAGCCTGAGCAAGCAAGGTCTCAGTCGCGCTGTAACTAGTGTCTAAACCTGAATGGAATGGTGGGTTACTGATGATGAACTGGTAGTCTTGTGCGGTATCAGAATAGACATCTGAAGCGAATACTTTACCCGTTAAACCATTCGCTTCTAGCGTTGCTTGGCTTGATGCCACGGCAAATGCACTGATGTCACACATTTCTAGCTCGATATCTGGGTTACGAGATGCCATCACCGCGCCCAATACGCCTGCACCACAGCCAAAATCCAGTACCTTGCCTTTTAGTTTTGGCAGAGTATCCAACAGAAGTTGGCTACCGACATCGAATTGACCGTGACTGAAGACGCCAGGAAGGCTTTTTACCGTAAGTGATTGCTCACCAATGTTAACCGTGTAGGTCTTAAACCAGTCTTGCAGGTTGAACGCTTGTGGTTGCTCGAAGCATTGACCCCAGTAGAAAGAGCAACGACGCGCTGAATCGTATTTAACAACTTTGCCGTAAGGAGCAAACATCTTCTCGATGCTTTTCACGCCTGAACGGTTTTCACCAACCACGACGATCTCGGTGTCTTTGCCTAGCTTGGCAAATAGCATCGCCAACAAAAATTCCGCTTCCGCTTTGGCTTTTGGCCAGTACAACATCACTAAGTCGGCTTTGGTCTCTTCGGTAAACTCCGCACCATAAAAACGTTGGATGGTGTTGTAGCCTTCTAATTGACGGTAGTAGCTGTAATTAGAAGTAAACACAGAGACAGATTCACAATGCTTCGCTAACTCAACAGGGAACAAGTCTTCTGCCTCACCGGCAACTAAAACATGTTTGCCTTCAAAGTAGGCGAGTTGGCGTTGAGCAATCTGGCTTGGTGCAATATAAGCTGACATAGGACACTCTGTTGAATCGTTAGCAAAAAATGAGGGCGGATTTTCGCATAATCCGCCCAAAGCTTGAAGTGTTTAATACGGGTTCGCCAATCAAGTTGACGTCAAGTTCGTTAACTCTTGTCTTGCTGGTTTAAAAAGTCCTTAAACTCTTCATCGTAGATGTTGAATAGGACAATGGTAATCGCAAAAATCAATGGTCCGTAGATAAGACCAATTAGGCCAAACAGTTGAATACCACCCAATAGTGAGAAGAAGATCATCAGGGTATTCATGCCTGCACTGCCTTGCATTAGCAGCGGACGCAGAAGGTTATCAATTGAACCAACAATCGCTACACAGTAAACCGTTAGGAAAATCGCCCACGTGGTATCACCAGTTAGGAACAAGTAGGTTGCTGCTGGAATCCAGATTAATGCGGTACCCACAACTGGGATGAAAGAGGCAAAGCCCATCATAGTACCCCAGAATAGACCTGGGAAACCGGCAATCCACATACCTAAACCGCCGGCAAAACCTTGCGCGATTGCGGTTAAGAATGAGCCCATTACTGCTGATTTAGATACTTGTTCTATCTCTGTTAGAAGTTTGTCTTCTTGGCTACGAGACAGCGGCAGAATATGACGAACCACACTGATGATTTTGTCGTGATCTCTTAATAAGAAGAACAAAACGAACAGCATCAAGAAGAAATCCATCAAGAAATTGGTTGCGTCACCTAAGATTTTGGCACTGATACCAACTAGCTTAGAACCAAAGCTGGTCGCAAACTCACCGACTTTTTGTGCGATGGCTTGGGGCTCAATGTTGTCGAAAGGCAGGTAGTTATTCACAAATGACAGCGCTTTGACCACTAACGGATGAGCAAACAGAGTCTGAATGCCACCGTGGGTCACCCATTGGTAAGTATTCTGAGAGAACAGAGAACCTTGCTGAACAATTGCTGCGAATACTGCCAATAAAGGGATAACAATAATGAAGGTCAGTATGATACAAGACAGCAGAGAGACGATGTTTTCTTTATTCGGGAGCTTTTTTTCAAGCCACTCATGGATTGGGAACATCAATAGTGAAATGATAAAGGCCATCACGATAGAGTTAACGTATGGCTCGATAAGCAAGTAACAAGCATAAGCCGCCGCGAGTAGGGCAATGATGATCACCCAGTGGCTGGAATTGATTTTGAGTTTTTCTGACACGGTAATGGTCTCTATATTTGCGTTCTGAGTTTATAATGGCTGCAAAACAGAGAGTTAGCAATGAGGAGTTTTGATAATGGGATGCTGTAATAAAGATAAGAAATGCCAAGACGAAGAACAGCAAACAAAAAAAGAGATCCCTTGGTTCAGAATGTTCCTTGGTACCTTGATGTTGTTGGTTTTCCTTTTCTGGGAACGTTAATGCTTTTGGTTCAGCTTTAGCCTTAGTCGACGGCTAAATAAGCTGTCATATTTGTGGCTGGTGAGCGCGATATATAAAAAAGGGCTGCATTTAATGCAGCCCTAAATTCAATCGGTTAGCGACTTATAAAGTGCTTTCGATTATTTGCTTTCAGCAGCAATGATCGCAAGAGAGCGGTCAGCAGCTTCTAGTGTTGCATCAAGTTCTTTTGAACCATGAGCAAGAGAAGTAAAGCTTGCTTCGAATGCTGAAGGTGCAAGGTAAACACCGTGATCTAACATTAGGTGGAAGAAGCGCTTGAAGCGTTCTACATCACACTTAGTTACATCTTCGTAGCACGTCACAGTTTCTTGGTCAGTGAAGAAGAAACCAAACATACCGCCAACTTGATGAACTAGCATCGGGATGCCGTGCTTGTCAGCAAGTTGCTTGAAGCCTTTTGCCAACTGCTTAGTTTTTGAAGCTAGACGCTTTTCGTTGCCTTCTTCTCGTAGAAGGTTCAAACATGCGTAGCCAGCAGCCATTGCAACAGGGTTACCTGAAAGCGTACCCGCTTGGTAAACAGGGCCAGTTGGTGCGATGTATTGCATCACGTCTTTACGACCACCGAAAGCACCGACAGGCATGCCGCCGCCAATCACTTTACCAAGACACGTTAGGTCTGGCTTGATGTTGTAGTAAGCCTGAGCACAACCTTCAGCAACGCGGAAACCTGTCATTACTTCATCAAAGATTAGCAATGCACCTTCTTGATCACAGATTTCACGTAGACCTTCGTGGAAGCCTTCTACAGGAGGGATACAGTTCATGTTACCCGCTACTGGCTCAACGATGATACAAGCGATCTCGCCTTTGTTTGCTGCGAAGATTTCACGTACTGAATCTAGATTGTTGAAGGTTGCTGTTAGCGTTAGTTTCGCAAAATCAGCCGGTACGCCTGGAGAGCTTGGTTGACCTAAAGTCAGTGCGCCAGAACCAGCTTTTACAAGTAGGCTGTCTGCGTGGCCGTGGTAGCAGCCTTCAAACTTAAGAATTTTGTCACGACCAGTGAAGCCACGAGCTAGACGAATCGCGCTCATTGTTGCTTCTGTACCTGAGCTCACCATACGTAGCTGTTCCATTGATGGAACCATCTCAGATACCAGTTCAGCCATTTTGATTTCAGTTTCGGTTGGAGCACCGAAGCTAAGGCCGCGTTGAGCTGCTGCAATAACTGCGTCACGAATAACCGCGTGGTTGTGACCAAGGATCATTGGACCCCAAGAGCCAACGTAATCGATATACGCTTTACCATCAGCATCAAAAATAAGTGGGCCATCAGCGCGTTCAACGAAGATTGGAGAACCACCTACGCCATTGAATGCACGAACTGGAGAGTTTACGCCACCAGGAATGGTTTGCTGTGCTTTTTCGTACAGCTCTGCTGATTTGGTCATTGATATATCCTCTTTTGACTGTCGGACCAATTGGCACGCATTGTACCTATCCCTAATCCAACTAGGAATGCTTTCGCCCAGATAATCACCCGAATCTGGTTGTTTTGTGTGGTTACACGTTTTAATTGTTAGATATTGGCGAGTTTACAGCAGTAAAAGGACCGATCCTGTGGTGAATACTTGAACGTTTCAGTCAGGTATTAGATAATCACCGGAATATAAGAAAATACTCAACAACTATGGTCTCGAATTAGATTTGTATCATGTTGTTTTTGACACAGGTAAGAGAGGTTGTCGTGAGCGAAGTAAATATCCCATTGTCTTTTTCTGATGCAGCAGCTACCCGCGTACAAACGCTAATTGCTGAAGAAGAAAACCCAGAACTAAAACTGCGTGTATACATTACAGGTGGTGGTTGTAGCGGTTTCCAATACGGCTTCACATTTGATGAAAAAGTAAATGATGGCGACACTACAATTGTAAACAGCGGTGTAACGCTGGTTGTTGATCCAATGAGCCTACAATACCTAATGGGCGGCATGGTTGATTACACTGAAGGCCTAGAAGGCGCACGCTTCTTTGTGAACAACCCGAACGCTACAACAACATGTGGTTGTGGCGCATCATTCAGCGTATAGCATGAGTTGAAAATAACTTGAGCTCAAAGCTGTATTAGATACATTTCAAACGCCGAACTTATGTTCGGCGTTTTTGTTTTTACTTAGTAACTTATTACTTTTCAAAGCATTCCTCTCATTTTTAGTACACGGCATATTTTTTAAACTGTCGATAGCGTCCAACTTCGTTGAGGATTGGTCTGTTAAGGTTACCTTTGTGCATAAGGAAGTTGCACATCACGCTATTAAGCCAACTAGCGCGCCTGAATGACATCGGACAAAAGGATTTGTTATGCCCACTCTATTTTCTAACTCACCACTTTTTCAGAAATTGAAGCAGCCGTGGCTGGTTTCTCTGACTCTAGTCGTGTTGTTGTCGATCTGGCTTGGTTTAGGCGTAGGGCAAGCAGAAGAGTCGCCTGAGAAAAAAGCAACAGAAATTCCGTTGGCTAAGGTTTCCTTTCAAACCTTCACCTCATCACCGACCTTTAAAACGATTGATCTCTATGGAAGAACTGCGCCCGATAGGCATGCTCGTCTAGGTGCAGAAGTCGCGGGCAAGATTGTCAGATTGAACGTTGTTAAGGGGGATATGGTTAAAGCAGGACAAGCCATTGCCCAGATAGATAAGGGTGATTTAGAGATTCAACTAGAGCGAGCCTCGGCTTTATATCGCTTGAAGCAGAAAGAGTTCAAAGCGGCGCAGTCACTGAAGAAAAGAGGACTGCAAGGCGAAATCGCCTACACCACCGCAGAGGCTTCACTAACGGAAGCAAAGGCCATGAAGCGCAATGCGGAATTGGCTTTAAAGAATACTGTGATTACTTCGCCTTTTTCGGGTGTGGTTCAAGATTTGATGGTGGAGCTCGGTGATTTCGTTAGTGTTGGCGATCCTGTTGCTGGCGTGATTGACCTCGATCCTCTGGTCATCGAAGCCGATGTCAGTGAACGTCATATCCAGCATTTGTTAGTTAATCAGTCTGCCTTGGTTCGCTTGTTGGGAAGAGAAGAAGCGGAAGGCCGCTTACGTTATGTTTCTCGAATCTCTTCTGCTTCTACTAATACTTTTCCAATCGAGATTGAAATCGATAACTCCAAAGGCCTATTACCTGCAGGTGTCAGTGCCGAAGTAAAACTCAACCTAGAAACAAGAGACGCAATCAAGATAACACCGGCGATGCTGGCATTGGATGAGGCGGGTAACCTCGGGGTCAAAACCTTGGTTTCAGTCGATGACTCACCAACGGTGAAGTTTGTAGGCATTCAGCTAGTAAAGGCCGAACAAGATGGAGTGTGGCTCACGGGGCTAGGTCAACGCGTCGATATCATCACAGTAGGCCAAGGGTTTGTGCGTGATGGTGATTCGGTGATTGCTGTTGAGCAAGTCGCTGAACTCTCTAACGTAACCGCAGAGTAGGAGATAACCGATGTATTCAATTATTGATGCAGCCTTGTCTCGTGCTCGAACAATGCTCTCCCTTTTAGCGTTAATCCTTGTAGCCGGTGTCGTCACCTATATCACGATACCTAAGGAATCGAGCCCAGACATTACCATCCCAATTATCTATGTTTCGGTCGGGCACCAAGGGATCTCGCCAACGGATGCAGAACGTTTATTGGTTCGACCTATTGAGCAAGAGCTGAGGTCGATTGAAGGCGTAAAAGAGATGACAGCAACCGCAGCAGAAGGGCATGCCTCTGTTGTGTTGGAGTTTAATGTTGGCGTCGATCTCACCAAAGCAATGGCCGATGTGCGTGACGCGGTTGATCTGGCTAAACCAAAACTACCAGAAGACAGTGACGAACCGACCGTAAATGAGGTGACGCTGGCTTCTGAGCAACCTGTTTTGTCTGTTGTGCTATTCGGTACCGTTCCTGAGCGCACCATAGTGCAAATTGCCCGAGAGCTTGGAGACAAATTAGAAAGCTATCGCCAAATCCTTGAAGTCGATATTGCGGGCGATCGCGCTGACATCGTCGAGATCATTGTCGATCCGTTATTGATGGAGAGCTACAGCTTAGATCAAGCGGATATCTATAATCTGATCGCTCTGAACAATCGAGTGGTGGCCGCAGGTTTTGTTGATACTGGCTACGGACGTTTTTCTGTCAAAGTCCCTTCGGTATTTAACTCCTTAAAAGACGTGCTTGAGTTGCCTATTAAAGTGGATGGCAAGCAGGTGGTCACTTTTGGCGATGTCGCTACGGTTCGTCGAGCGTTTCGAGATCCTGAAAGTTTTGCTCGTTTAGATGGCAAATCTGCGGTGGTGTTGGATATCAAGAAGCGTGCAGGTGAGAACATCATCGAAACCGTTGAGCTAGTCAAAGCGGTAATGGCTGGTGCTCAGCAGCAAGCGGAATGGCCAAATAACCTGTTGGTCAAATACACCTGGGATGAATCTAAAGATGTGAAGATCATGCTTAATGATCTGCAAAATAATATCTTATCCGCCATTATTCTGGTGGTGATCGTTATCATCGCGATTCTTGGTGTGCGTACCGCTTTGTTAGTGGGTATTTCCATTCCAGGCTCATTCCTAACCGGGTTATTGGTTCTTTCGGTGTTTGGCTTAACCGTCAACATCGTAGTGCTGTTCTCTCTGATTATGGCGGTGGGGATGCTAGTAGACGGTGCGATTGTGGTGACCGAATTTGCAGACAGGCGAATGCAAGAGGGTGAAGGGCGCAAAGCCGCTTACCGAGATGCAGCGAAACGGATGGCGTGGCCGATAACCGCATCGACTACCACAACCTTAGCCGCATTTGCTCCGTTACTGTTTTGGCCTGATGTGACGGGCGAATTTATGAAGTTCTTACCACTAACTCTGATCGCGACTTTAACTGCATCATTGATCATGGCGTTGTTGTTTGTGCCCGTGCTGGGCGGTTTGATTGGCAAACCTCAATACGTATCGTCTAAAAGCCAAGCTCGAATGGTCGCACTGCATAATGGTGACTTTTCACAGGCTACTGGTTTAACCAAGGCTTACTACCACACGCTTTCTTTAGCGATTAAACACCCCTTTAAGATTTTGTTCAGTGCGATACTGCTCGCGGTTGCAGTTGGTTTTACTTATTCAAAAGCGGGTCTAGGTGCAGAGTTCTTCCCAGAAGTTGATCCGCCATTCTTTAATGTCAAAGTTCGCTCGCATGGGGATCTGTCTATCCAAGAAAAGGATGACATCATGCGTGATATTGAACTGATGATGCTCAATCATGATGAGTTCGATACCGTTTACACGCGTACTGGTGGTGACGACCAGATTGGTTTGATCTCAATTACCCCGGTTGACTGGCAATATCGACGCAGCGTTAAGGCGATTATTGATGAGTTGAAGGTACAAACCGATCAATACGCTGGTGTTGAGATTGAATATAAGTTCCCTGATGCTGGGCCTCCGGTTGAAAATGACTTAGTGATTGAGCTGTCGGCACGAACGCCAGAGCAACTTAATCAGGCTGCAAAAATTGTGAGAGGTTGGGCAGATGGCAATCAAGCACTGACCAATATCAGTGATACCGCGAGTAAAGACGGCATCGATTGGAAGGTGGATATTCGCCGCGACGATGCCGCGCGCTTTGCTGCTGATGCGACTTTGGTGGGTAATACCGTTCAATTCGTGACTAATGGTCTCAAGATTGGTGATTATCTGCCCGATGACTCTTCAGAAGAGGTCGATATCTTGGTGCGCTACCCTAATGATAAGCGTGATATCGGGCGCTTCGACCAGCTGAGAGTCAAAACACCTGCAGGCTTGGTGCCGATCACCAACTTTGCTCAGATTGTTCCCGACCATAAGCAAGATACGATTAAACGCCTTGATGGTAAGCGTGTGGTGAACATCATGGCGGATATGGAAGAGGGTTATAACCTTGCACTCGAGCTGCCAAAGATTGAGCAAGCATTGAGTGAATTGGGGCTACCGAGTAGCGTAGAATTTCGTATCCGTGGTCAAAACGAAGAACAAGAAAACTCTTCAGCCTTCTTACAAAGTGCTTTCTTGGTTGCTTTGGCGGTAATGGCGTTGATTCTGATTACTCAGTTTAATAGCTTCTATCAAGCATTCCTGATTCTGAGTGCGGTGCTGTTCTCAACGGTTGGTGTGTTTGTTGGTTTGCTTATCTTCCAGCGCCCGTTTGGCATCGTGATGTCTGGTATTGGAGTGATTGCACTGGCAGGTATCGTGGTGAACAACAATATCGTGCTGATCGACACCTATAACCAGTTGATTAAAAGAGGCTTGGATAAGCGAGATGCGATTCTAAGAACCGGTGTTCAACGTTTAAGACCTGTAATGCTCACGACGGTCACCACCATTTTAGGCTTAATGCCGATGGTGTTAGAGATGAACATCGACCTGATTAATCAAAAGATAGAGTTTGGCGCGCCAAGTACACAATGGTGGTCACAGCTTGCGACCGCTATTGCTGGTGGTTTGGCGTTTGCCACGGTGCTGACTTTAGTATTAACCCCTTGTTTGTTAATGCTTGGACGGAACAACAAACCTGAAAAACAGTAGCTAGTTGTGGTATGTGAACATAAAAAAGAGCGCCTTGATGGGCGCTCTTTGCATTTTTCTATTTTGCAGTGAAGCTACAAACGCCTAGTTAGTCGCTAGTAACTGACCGTATCGCTCAAGGTTTCTTAATCGAATCTCTGAGTTGGCAATAAAGGTTGCTTTTGCTTTACCAGTTAACGATTTGGATTGAGGCAATTTCACGGTACGCGCATTTTTATGTACGCCATTAACCAAGAATTCATAATGTAAGTGCGGGCCAGTCACACGGCCTGTACCGCCCAAAGTACCAATGGTTTGGCCTTGTTTTACGCGCTGACCGGTTTTCACCATACGTCGCTTCATGTGCAGGTACTTGGTGATGTAGGTGTTGCTGTGGCGGATGAACACGTAGTTACCATTGAATTGGTTGTAACCTGACTTCTGAACAATACCGTCACCGGCTGCCCAGATAGGCGTGCCAACAGGGGCTGCGTAGTCAGTACCGCGGTGAGCTCGAATCTTACCGGTTACTGGGTGTCTCCTGGTAGGGTTAAAGTTCGATGTTACGCGACGAAAATCAATTGGTGAGCGCAAGAACGCCTTCTTCATCGCACGACCATTTTCATCGAAGTAGTTGCCGCTTTTATCATCCAATACCGCGGTAAATGAATCGCCTTGGTTTTTGAATACGGCTGCCATGATCTTACCGCGACCAACTACTTCACCTTCAACCACTTTCTCTTGGTATAAGATTTTGAAGCTGTCGTTCTTACGAATATCTAACGCAAAGTCGATATCCCAACCGAAGATGCCGGCCAGTTCCATAATTTGGTTTGCGGTTAAACCTGCGCTGACGCCAGCGTTCCAGAAGTTAGAGGTGATGTTGGCTTCGGCATAATTGTATTGGTATACCACTTCTTTTTTGTCGAAACTTGATGAGAACGAATCGCCAGATTTAGTGATCTTGAAGCTTTCAAACGCACTAAGTTGTCGTTTTAACTGAATAAGGTCGTTGTTTTCATCAAAGCCGAACTGCAAGACATCACCAGGTCTTAGATTAGACAGCTGCTTCTTAATATCATTATTGGTATTGAGTAGCGTGATCAGCAGACGGTATGAGAGGCCAATACGTTCAAATAAAACAGAGGTGCTTTCGCCAGAGCGAACGGTGTATTTCTCCCAATTGAGCACTGCCGTCGGTGGAGCGTCACTTGAGCTAATAAGTGCAGAGGCATTGATAGTCAGTGGGTAATGTTTTCCCACAACTAAAGCGCCCGAATCGTCACGCAAACTGTTGACGTCGGGGAGTAAGAAAATCGCGACGAAAATTATGGCACTAAAAAATGCGATAAAAGCCCGGTGCAAAATAGGAAGGCGTGCAAAAATAGACAACATGTTCCGGTTCGTTCTGTAAATATTATGAAAATCGACGACGGAATAGTGTAACTGGTTTCAAAATACATCGCTATTCAAGTAAGATGTCTAATTAATGTATTTTTGCCAAATCTGTGGGAGTGAACAAGAATGGCGAGTATTGAAGCTGCACTAGCCGAGATCAAACGTGGCGTAGAAGAACTGATTCCAGAAGACGAACTGATTGCAAAACTAAAAGAAGGTCGTCCTTTACGCATTAAGCTGGGTGCCGATCCAACAGCTCCAGATATCCACCTAGGCCATACGGTTATCTTTAACAAGCTTCGTGCTTTCCAAGAGCTTGGTCATGAAGTGACATTCCTTATCGGTGATTTCACTGCAATGGTTGGTGACCCATCAGGTAAAAACTCAACACGTCCACCGCTAAGCCGCGAAGACGTATTGAAGAATGCTGAAACTTACAAAGAGCAAGTATTCAAGATTCTAGATCCTGCGAAGACGCAAATTCGTTTCAACTCTGAATGGCTATCTGAGCTTGGCGCTGAAGGCATGATTCGTCTTGCTTCTAACCAAACTGTTGCTCGTATGCTTGAGCGTGATGACTTCAAAAAGCGTTACGCTGGTGGTCAACCGATCGCAATCCACGAATTCATGTACCCACTTCTACAAGGTCACGACTCTGTTGCACTAGAGAGCGACGTTGAGCTTGGCGGTACTGACCAGAAGTTTAACCTTCTAATGGGTCGTGAACTGCAAAAAGCAGCAGGTCAAAAACCACAAGCGGTACTAATGATGCCACTACTTGTTGGTCTAGACGGTGTTAAGAAGATGTCTAAGTCTGCGCATAACTACATCGGTATTAGCGAAGCACCAAGCGAGATGTTTGGTAAGATCATGTCTATCTCTGACGATCTAATGTGGAGCTACTACGAGCTGCTGTCTTTCCGTCCTCTTGAAGAAGTTGCGGAACTGAAAGCTGGCGTTGATGCAGGTAAGAACCCGCGTGACGTTAAAGTACTTCTAGCGAAAGAGATCATTGCGCGTTTCCACAGTGAAGCAGATGCTGAAGCCGCTGAGCAAGAGTTCGTTAACCGTTTTGCTAAGAACCAAGTTCCTGATGAAATGCCTGAATTTGAATTCGAAGCCGGCCTACCGATTGCGAACGTTCTAAAAGAAGCGGGTCTTGTAAACTCTACTTCTGATGCGATGCGTATGATCAAGCAAGGCGCTGCTAAGCTTGAAGGCGAGAAGATTGAAGACAGCAAATTCGTACCTGAAGCAGGTACTGCCGTTTACCAAGTAGGTAAGCGTAAGTTTGCTCGTATTACTATTAAGTAATATTAAATCCAATGATTTAACGAAAAGGCATCTACGGATGCCTTTTTTATTGCCCCCTATTTATTGACAGGAATTTGACGAAGTTTTTGAACGGCTATTGCTACACTATGCGCGCTGTCATATTGACAGTAATTCTGGAGATTTTTATGAACAATACCGACCATCCTCCTAGTTTGAATGGAGAAGAATAACCTGTCTCGGTATTGATCTATTGTCCTGCCGTTCGGGTAGGGTATCTTTGTTTTTCCCCCTCATTCTTTTCCACACACTAGATTCTAACAAGTAGACACACCAGTAGCTTTCAGCTCTTGGTGCGCATAAATCTATAAATCTATAAATCTATAAATCTATAAACTTATGCTATTTGTTTTGATGGTCGTTACCTTTGCCAATCGGGAGATTCGCCATGACGGTAATGAACAACACTTTTTTATCTATCGAAGCTTTGTACACAGAGCAAGACATCCAAGCTGTATCGAATGCATTTCAACAGTACGGACGTGAACAACAAATTAATCTTTTGAATCGAATGCCGCTCGAAGATGCGGTGCTAGTGCTGGGGCAATGCTCTTTGAGTACGATTCAGACTTTACTTAGTGAGCTAGAAGAGCAGGGCTTTGAGAAGCGCTCTCGACATCTAGCTCACCAACTAGGGCTGATCTACTCTGAGGTAGAACCTCAACAGGGTTACCTTTCGACTGGCGTCATGAGCCACGTCAGGCAGCGTATCGGTTGGATTATTTCGTTAGCACTATTGGGAATCGTCTCAGGGCTTATCATTGCTCAGTATGAAGACATTCTCAGTCAGTTGGTACTTTTGGCAATCTACATGCCGGTAATTGCTGCTGCTGGTGGTAACACCGGAACACAAGCCGCGACTTTGGTTATCAGAGCCTTAGCCACAGGTGAGTTAAAAAAACGCCAATGGGCTAATGTTCTGTGGAAAGAGTTTAGAGTTGCTATTTGTCTAGCTCTAGCGATTGCTGTAGTGATGATTGGACGTATTCTGCTATTTAGCGAAAACCAATCGACAGGTGGCTATGACATCAACATGATTGCGTTAGCGATTGCGGTAGCGTTGTTTATTCAGGTGACCATATCAACCGTGCTCGGCGGCGGGTTACCGATAGTCGCTAGGCTATTTAAGCTTGATCCAGCGGTGTTAGTAAGTCCAGTACTTGCATCGATAGTGGATATCTCAGGAATGTGGATCTACTTCACTGTGGTGAACTCATTCCTCGGTATCGCTTAGCTCCTATAAAAATAGGCACCTATAAAAATAGCTAAATACATCTGAGAAACAAAAATGGCGCTGCAGATTGAAGGTCTTCAGCGCCATTTTTATTGTTTGAGTAGAAGTTTACACAGAGCTAAGCATTACTTAGATTTGCTTTGTGTTTGACTGAACTCGACCACATCTTTGTAGAAAGCACGTTCAAACTGGGTGATAGGTGCTTCCACTGGTTTGTCTGGATCTTGTTCTTCAGGGAAGTAATCACGAACAAACTGCACAAACAGAGAGCTTGGTTTTCCCGCCTTATCTAATCCGTATCCCGCCATGTTGTAACTGCCGTATAGAGAACCACTTTTGGCGATAATGTTGCCTTGAATCGGTGCTTTTCTCATGCTTTGACGGTATTTGAGCGTTCCATCAGTGCCAGATGTAGGCATAGCCTCAATCAGGTTGAGCTGTTGATCGTTTTCCCAGATATAACGAAGCACTTGAGCCATGGTCTGTGACCTCATTCGGTTATTTCTGGATAACCCTGAACCATCGACGAGCTGAGCTTTACTGAGGTCAATATTAGCCTTGGTCAGCAGTATCTGTTTTATCGCTTCAGTACCGTTATTGAAGCTACCCGGTTGAACATAAAATGTCGCTCCTAGCGTTTTAGTTAGATTATCTGCGATAAGGTTATCCGACTTCTTGAGCATGATATCGAGCAGTTCAGGAAGCTTTTCTGAGTTGTGACTAGCGACTAACGTGGTTTTGTCTGCTTTCGCTTTTTTACCAATAATCACATCACCTTTTACTTCTATTTTCAGTTCTTTGAGAAGCGATGTAACGACTTGATAGGTGTAAAGTTCTGGATTTTGAATCGCGAACTTGAGTGGCAGTGGCTTTTTACGCTCAACCAAGCAACCAGAGAGCTTGTAAGCGTTATCTGGTGTCGTTATTAGCTCTAAGTCGCATTGTGTCGCCTTCTGCCCAGAGCGAGTTACCGTGGCGGCAGTGGTTGTAACGTCTATCGGGTAGTGAGCGGGAATATAAACGCGTGTCGCACCATTATCTTTTGTATAAATAGAGGCTTGTGCGCAGTTGCTGTCTAAGGTCATTGCACTAGAAGGCGCGCTGTAACAAACCCCTAGAATGTCCCAAGGCCACCCCACCGCTCGCTGATAGCCGGTATAAGCTGTGTTATCCAGATATAAATTGCCCTTGATGGTTCTGGATTGAGACTTAGCGTATTGAGTTAACAGGCTTTTTAGCTGCTCACGTTGCAGTGTTGGGTCGCCGCTAAATGAAATGATTGAATCATTGCCAGAACGAAGAATGCTAGTCGTGTAATGAAAGTCATCTCCCAACTCTAGCTTGGCCGCTAAAGCCGTCACCAGTTTTAACGTGCTGGCTGGTGGATAAAAGTCATCGCTATTGGTATTAAGCTCGCTTGAACCATTGCTTAACGATTTGATGATCAAACTCGTACTACTACCATCGGGCAGTGTATCTAGCGGGGCGTATGCGTTAACAGATAAAGCGCTAATGGAAAAACTACATAGAAGTAGAGTGGATAGAAGGCGCATAGAAGATTTCTTGGATGGCTGATGTTTTCAAGTATACAGATATAAAAAACGCCCGCTAGGTAGCGGGCGTTTTGATTCTCAATTAACTAATTAATCAATTAGGTAATCAGAATTAGAAGTCGTAACGTAGACCTAGAGCGATTTCGTCTTCAGCGTCTGCAGAGCTTGCTTTGCCGTTTTTCACTAGGTTTGTTGTACCGATCTTGTCGCCTTCAGAGATTAGGTTGAAGTTGTACGAGATGTAAGTACGGAAGTTAGGCTTGAAGTAATAAGTTGCATCAATTGCAACGTTATCTGCAGAAGTTTCACCGTCAGTTTCTGCGTTGTTGTACGTTAGAGTAAACGCTGTCTTATCTAGCGTGTATGCAGTTGCAAATTCGTAACCTGTGTAGTCTACAGATTTGTTGCTGTACTCAAAAACGTCACCTTGTGCATCTTCAAAAACTGCTTGTTTTTCACCATCAGTAAATACACCAGCGAAGTAGAAGTTGCTCATGCGGTAAGATGCAGAAAGCATGTATTCATTAGATTGATCTTGGTCTGCGTAACCAGCACCTAGCTTAACGCCAGAATCACCGATTGCGTAGATAGCAGATAGAGAGTAGCCATCTTTACCGTTGTCGTTGAACTCACCGCTAGTTTCAGAACGGTCAGCAAAGCGGTAGCTTGCTTTTAGGCCTAGGTCTTGGAATTGGCCTTTGTAAGAAAGCATGTTGTCTGAACGATCAGCTACTGCGATTTTGTCTGCAGCAGAGTTACCGTGGTAAGACATGATATCGGTAAAGTCAGTGATTACGCCTAGCGCACCGTCGTTTTTACCGTAAGTTACTTCACCGAATGTACCGCCGATACCAGCGTATGTGTAACGGTTAGTGATGTCGCCGTCGTTGTTATCAGTAGAGCCGCCGTTTTCAGCAGTTGTGAATTCGCCTTCGTAAAAACCAACACCGTATAGGCCGTCTTGGATTTCAACTTTACCTAGGAAGTTAAGACGTACACGTGATTTGTCGTCAGCTTTGCCATCTTTCATCGATAGACGAGCTTCTGCACGACCACCGATCTCTAGAGAAGTGCCGTTTGAGCTGTATACAGAAGTACCGGCAATATCACCAGCTTGTTTACCGTCGGCTGCCACTGCGTTAGTAGCAAGAGCTGCAGCAGATACAGCAAGCGCGATCATAGTCTTGTTCATGTTATTATTTCCTAATTACTGTCCATAGAAGTTTTATTAAGGATTTGAACCCTTTTGTGTATTGCCTCTATTAATCAGGCTTCATAATCATGATTAGAACAGAAGTCTGAAAAATGCCAGTGCAATCCATGGGTTACTTTTTACCTCTAAAGTTCCATAGCCAGTTAGTAAAATGATATAAAACCAAAAAATGAACACTGTTTTATTATATTTGTTGTTATTTAAGTTGTTGTTTTAATGTTTCTTTTATAAAAGTGTGATCTGTGTTTATTTTGTTTGTTTTTTGTTTTTTTAGGTATTTTCTTGTTGTCTTATTGATTGGGGCGTTATTATTCATTTTTGTGATATCTGTAATTTAGACCTAGATACAGCTTTTATAACGCAAAGTGGAATAAAGATGATTTAGCCATAAAGTTTGTTTACACTAAGCCAAATCGTTTTGTTTCTACTACCCAATAAATACGTTGGGTGTATTTATGTTCGCCAAAGAAAGTTTTGGCATAGAGGTAAAAAATGGAAAAGGTTCCAATGACAGTACGTGGCGCTCAGCAGCTACGTGACGAATTAGATCGCCTACTTAAGCTACGCCCTGTTATCTCAGCAGCTATTGGTGAAGCTCGTGAACTGGGCGACTTGAAAGAGAATGCTGAATACCACGCCGCTCGTGAAGAGCAGGGTATTTGTGAAGCTCAGATCCGTGATATTGAATATAAGCTATCACTGGCTCAGATCATCGATGTAACGCAAATGGATAATACGGGCAAGATTATCTTTGGTACGACAGTGACACTGATTGATGTGGATACCGATGATGAGTTCCGCTACCAAATCGTTTCAGAAGACGAAGCAGACATCAAAACGGGTCGCATTTCTGTGAAATCGCCAATTGCTCGCGGTCTTATCGGTAAAATGGAAGGCGACGAAGTCATGATCTCTACCCCTGGTGGTGACAAAGACTTCGAAATCGACAAAGTAGAATATATCTAATTGAATTTTCTTTGTTTCTGATAAGTAAAAAGGTCGCTAAATGCGACCTTTTTCGTTTCTCACGCTACACTAAAAGATAAGCGCTGTGGCTTCCTATTAGTGAAGTTAGCTTATATCAAACTCGCTTATTTACGTGGAATCTCGATTTTACGTGCTTCTGACTGGCGGAACAGTACTAGAACTTTACCGATAGTCTGTACTTTCTCAGCTTTAGTTTCACGTACAATTGCATCGATAATCAGTTGCTTAGTCTCACGGTCTTCTGATGCAACTTTAATCTTGATCAGTTCGTGGTGGTCTAGAGCTAATTCGATTTCCGCTAGAACAGCTTCAGTAAGTCCATTTGCGCCCATTAGCACAACAGGTTTTAAACTGTGAGCTAGGCCCTTTAGATGCTGCTTTTGTTTGGTACTTAGGTTCATTACGCGGCCAATTTTCTTTACTATTAGGGTTGAAAAAACCTATTTTAACGCCATCTAAAGCTGAAGACTATAATTTATTCAGCAATTAGTACTTTCCTCCAATTTAGGTATCCAATGAGCAAACAGAAACACTCGGCCAGTTCAGGCCGTTGGTTGAAGGAACACTTCGACGACAAGTACGCAAATGAAGCAAGAAAGAAAGGCTATCGTTCACGTGCTTATTTCAAAATGGAAGAGATTCAAACGAAAGATAAATTGCTGTCTCCTGGGATGACCATTGTGGATTTGGGTGCAGCACCTGGCGGTTGGTCTCAATATGCTGCTAAGATTGTTGGAGACAACGGACAAATCATTGCGTGTGACTTGTTACCAATGGATCCGATTGCTGGTGTTAGCTTTTTACAAGGCGATTTCCGCGAAGAAGCTGTGCTAGATGCCTTGTTGGAACGTATACAACCAAACATGGTTGATGTCGTGATGTCAGATATGGCACCTAATATAGCAGGCAACAATTCTGTGGATCAGCCAAGAGCTATGTATTTAGTTGAATTAGCTTTGGATATGTGTCGACAAGTTCTAGCTACCAATGGTAGTTTTGTTGTAAAAGTATTCCAAGGCGAAGGGTTTGACCAATACGTTAAGGACGTCCGCGAGATGTTTAAAACAGTAAAAGTTAGAAAACCCGACTCTTCTCGAGCTCGATCTCGTGAAGTGTTTATCGTAGCCACTGGTTACAAAGGTTAACGATTCTCTTCCAAGAGTGAGAGTTAACAACATGGCTACAGGTTACAAACTGTAGTACCCTACCTTTAATTACAATTAGTTATCGAGAGGCTTACACCTTGAGTGACATGGCAAAAAATTTAATTCTGTGGCTTGTTATCGCGGTAGTGTTGATGTCGGTATTCCAGAGCTTCGGCCCTGGGGAAAGTAACGGCAGAGCAGTAGATTACACCACGTTTGTACAGGAAGTTGGCCAAGGCCAGATTCAAGACGCACAGTTCAATAACAGCGAAATCACTTTCACACGTCGTGGTGGTGGTTCTAAGTATGTAACTTACATGCCTGTTTATGATCAAAAGCTACTTGATGACTTAATTAATCAAAACGTAAAAGTTCAGGGTACACCACCTGAAGAGCAGAGCCTGCTTGGCACTATCTTCATCTCATGGTTCCCAATGATCTTACTGATTGGTGTATGGATTTTCTTCATGCGTCAAATGCAAGGCGGCGGCGGCGGTAAAGGCGCGATGTCTTTCGGTAAGAGTAAAGCTCGAATGATGAGCGAAGAACAAATCAAAACCATGTTTGCTGATGTTGCTGGTTGTGACGAAGCAAAAGAAGACGTGAAAGAGCTTGTGGACTACCTTCGTGACCCAAGCCGCTTCCAAAAGCTAGGTGGTAAGATCCCGACAGGTATCCTGTTGGTTGGTCCTCCTGGTACGGGTAAAACATTGCTTGCAAAAGCGATTGCCGGTGAAGCGAAAGTACCGTTCTTTACTATCTCTGGTTCTGACTTCGTTGAAATGTTTGTTGGTGTTGGTGCATCTCGTGTGCGTGACATGTTCGAACAAGCGAAGAAAGCGGCACCTTGTATCATCTTTATCGATGAAATTGATGCTGTAGGTCGTCAACGTGGCGCTGGTGTTGGTGGTGGTCACGATGAACGTGAACAAACACTGAACCAAATGTTGGTTGAGATGGATGGTTTCGAAGGTAACGAAGGTATTATCGTTATCGCTGCGACTAACCGTCCAGACGTACTAGACCCTGCATTACTTCGTCCTGGTCGTTTTGACCGTCAAGTTGTGGTTGGTCTACCGGATGTACGTGGTCGTGAACAGATTCTTAAAGTACACATGCGTAAAGTGCCACTATCAGGTGATGTTGAACCGTCGCTGATCGCTCGTGGTACTCCAGGCTTCTCTGGTGCAGATCTTGCGAACCTTGTGAACGAAGCGGCGCTATTTGCTGCTCGTGGTAACAAGCGCAATGTATCTATGGTTGAGTTTGAACTTGCGAAAGACAAAATTATGATGGGTGCAGAGCGCCGTTCAATGGTTATGTCTGAAGAAGTGAAAGAGTCAACGGCTTACCACGAAGCGGGTCACGCAATTGTTGGTCGTTTGGTACCTGAACACGATCCAGTGTACAAGGTGTCAATCATTCCACGTGGTCGTGCGCTTGGTGTAACCATGTACTTGCCAGAGCAAGATCGTGTGAGCATGTCTCGCCAACATCTAGAGTCTATGATTTCTAGCCTGTACGGTGGTCGTCTTGCTGAAGAACTTATTTACGGTAAAGACAAAGTGTCAACTGGTGCGTCTAACGATATCGAACGTGCAACTGATATTGCTCGTAAGATGGTTACGCAGTGGGGCTTCTCTGAGAAATTGGGTCCTCTTCTTTACGCAGAAGAAGAAGGTGAAGTTTTCCTAGGTCGCGGCATGAGCCAAGCTAAGCACGTTTCTGATGACACGACTAAGCTTATCGATGAAGAGATTCGTATCCTTATCGACCGTAACTACGATAGAGCTAAGAAGATTCTTGAAGATAACATGGATATCATGCATTCGATGAAAGACGCTCTAATGAAGTTCGAAACGATCGATGCAGGTCAAATTGATGACTTGATGGAGCGTAAGCAAGAGATTCGTGATCCAGCTGGTTGGGGTGATCAGGTAAAAGCTGAACCTACAAAGGAAGAAGCAAAACCTGAAGCTAAGGCAGAAGAAGCTAAAGCGGAACCAAAAGCTGAAGAGTCGAAAGTTGAAGAAGTTAAATCTGAAACAGATGATGCTCAAAACAAAGATTCTTAATCGCTAAGTTATAAATTAAAACCCTGAGTACGCTCAGGGTTTTTCTGTTTCTAGCCCTAGATGTTTTTACCTTTAAGACCCACCTTCCATGATATTAAAAGCACATAATAAAACGCTCGTTTTAGACCGCCCACATGTGATGGGTATCCTCAATGTTACGCCTGACTCTTTCTCTGATGGCGGAAAATTCAATTCATTAGATAATGCTTTACTGCAAGCAGAGCGAATGATTCAAGCTGGTGTTAGCATTATTGACATTGGTGGTGAATCAACTCGCCCGGGAGCGCCTGACGTTCCTTTAGAAGAAGAGCTCGCTCGCGTTATTCCTGCCATTAAAGCAATTCGCGCTAAGTTTGATGTGTGGATCTCCATTGATACCAGTAAAGCGGAAGTGATGCGCCAAGCTGTTGAAGCGGGGGCTGATTTGATCAATGATGTGCGCGCACTGCAAGAGCCCGGAGCTTTAGAAGCGGCCGCCGATGCTAATGTGCCCGTTTGCCTGATGCACATGAAAGGTCAGCCAAGAACCATGCAAGCTAACCCTAATTACGATGATGTCCTAATGGATGTTGAAGCGTTCTTAAAAGAAAGGGTGGAGGCTTGTGAGGCTGTTGGTATATCAAAAGATCAGCTGATTCTGGATCCTGGTTTTGGTTTTGGTAAAACCATTGAGCATAATTACCACCTATTAGCGCACCTTGAAAAGTTTCATTCGTTAGGCTTACCTGTTTTAGCGGGGATGTCGAGAAAATCGATGATCTTTAAATTGCTAGACAAGGTTCCGGCCGACTGCATGGTCGCAAGCGTCACTTGCGCGACGATTGCCGCGATGAAAGGCGCACAAATTATTCGCGTTCATGATGTCGAGGAGACACTGGAAGCGATGAAAATAATCGAAGTGATGAACAACAATCACTAAATATAATTAAGGAAAATCACTATGTCTGATAAAAGACGTTATTTCGGCACAGATGGTGTGCGTGGCAAAGTAGGCCAGTACCCGATTACACCTGATTTTGTTCTGAAGCTTGGCTGGGCTGCGGGTCGTGTTCTTGCGAAGCAAGGCACAAAGAAAGTCATCATTGGTAAAGATACTCGTATCTCTGGTTACATGCTTGAGTCAGCGCTAGAAGCTGGCCTTGCTGCTGCTGGTCTTCAGGCTACGTTTACTGGCCCAATGCCAACACCTGCTGTGGCTTACCTAACTCAAACCTTCCGCGCTGAAGCCGGTATTGTTATCTCTGCATCACACAACCCATACTACGATAACGGTATCAAGTTCTTCTCTTCTGAGGGAACAAAACTGCCGGACGATATCGAGTTGGCAATTGAAGCAGAGTTGGATAAAGACATCGAATGTGTTGATTCTTCAGAGCTAGGTAAAGCAGTACGTTTGAACGATGCGGCTGGCCGTTACATCGAGTTCTGTAAAAGTACGTTCCCACATAAAATGACATTAGCTGGCATGAAGATCGTTATCGATTGTGCACATGGTGCGACTTACCACATTGCGCCTGCTGTATTTAAAGAACTGGGTGCTGAGGTCGTTGCGATTGGTGTTGAGCCAAACGGTACTAACATCAACCACGAAGTCGGTGCGACGGATGTACGTGCTCTGCAAGCAAAAGTGCTTGAAGAAAAAGCGGCATTAGGTCTTGGCTTTGATGGTGATGGTGACCGTATCATCATGGTTGACGAGCTAGGCAACAAAGTTGATGGCGACCAAATCGCTTACATTATTGCTCGTGATGCACTGCGTCGCGGTGAGTTGAAAGGCGGCGTTGTTGGTACACTAATGACCAACCTGGGTATGGAAAACGGCCTTAAGCAGTTAGGTATTCCGTTTGTACGTGCTGCTGTTGGTGACCGTTACGTAATGGAACAGCTTCTTGCTAAAGGCTGGAAGATCGGCGCTGAAAACTCGGGGCACGTTATCCTACTAGATAAAGTGACGACGGGTGATGCTATCGTTGCTGCTCTGCAAGTTTTGGCTTCAGTTGTTGATAGCGAAATGACACTGAATGAGTTGTCTCAGGGCATGACGTTGTACCCTCAAGTTCTAGAAAACGTTCGTTTCAGCGGAGATTCAAACCCACTAGAAGCCGAAGCGGTAAAAGCAGCGGTTGTTGAAGTAGAAGCAGAGCTTGGCGAGAAAGGCCGTGTACTATTACGCAAGTCTGGTACCGAGCCACTACTGCGTGTCATGGTTGAAGGCGAAGATGCAGAGCTTGTTCAAGCATCAGCGCTTAAGATTGCAGATGCAGTAAAAGCAAACTGCTAATTTAACCTTTTACTTAGCTGGCGCAGCGAATAGCGCTTGTGATTAGAAGTGGTTGACTTATATCACGGTCAAAAGATATAACGGTCAAAAGAGACATAAATGAGTTTTGTGTCGCTTTTGACCTTTTTTTGACCATTCACTTGGTAAAGGCTTATTTTTTAGCAAATTCTCCTTGTCAGCCATCGTCGCATTCGCTAGTATTGCTCGGCCTTCAGTTAGGAGGTCGCTAGCCTTGTTCTTAAAAATAGTTTTTTGAACGGCGCTGGCTCAACAATTAGGAACATAGGTGGAAAAATGTTTACAGTTCTACTTGTGATTTACCTGTTGGCAGCGCTTGGTGTAATTGGCCTAGTGTTGATTCAACAAGGTAAAGGCGCAGATATGGGAGCCTCTTTCGGTGCTGGCGCTTCAAACACTGTGTTTGGTGCTGGTGGCTCAGGAAATTTCCTTACCCGAATGACTGCAATTTTTGCAACTACATTTTTTATCCTTAGCTTAGTGCTTGGTAATATGTCTACACATAAAACTGAGTCACAATGGATCGACCCGACCCAAGGTCAGGTGATTCAACAAGCTGATGATGCAGTGAGTGAAGTTCCGGCGCAAGGCGACGAAATTCCACAATAATCTGTAAAGATTTGATGCCGAGATGGTGAAATTGGTAGACACGCTAGCATGAGGTGCTAGTGCCTTAGGGTGTGAGGGTTCGAGTCCCTCTCTCGGCACCATGTTTACAAACTTGTAAAACATCTTGTTGGGCGTATAATGCTCGCAAGTCGGACGCGGGATGGAGCAGTTTGGTAGCTCGTCGGGCTCATAACCCGAAGGTCGTCGGTTCAAATCCGGCTCCCGCAACCAATTTCAATGCTATTATATAGCTTGTATTGGTAGCAAGTTTGCACAGTGTGAACCTCACTGTGAGTTAGGTGCGATATCGAATGTGATGGCACTTAACATATAAGGGTCCAGCAACAAAAACCCCGGCTTATACGGGGTTTTTTGTTATCTAAGCATTTGTAAATGTATTTAGATAATGTTTGCTTGGAATTTAAATTGGGCTTTGAGCCCTTTTTTTGTTTCTGGAGTGGTTAAATGACTGGTTTAGAAAGACAACTTACTGAAATGCTTGACGCTCCAGTAGCAGCATCAGGTTATGAGTTAGTTGGATTAGAATTTATTCGTGCTGGTGAGCACTCAACGCTACGTATTTACATCGATTCACCAAACGGTATCAATGTAGATGATTGCGCTGAAGTTAGCCACCAAGTAAGTGCCGTAATGGACGTTGAAGATCCAATTTCAGTGGCTTATAACCTTGAAGTGTCTTCACCAGGTTTAGAGAGACCACTGTTCAAAGCAGAGCATTACCAACAATTTATTGGTCACGAGGTAAGCATCGTTTTGAAAATGGCTGTCGGCAACCGTCGTAAATGGAAAGGTGATATCCAATCTATCGAAGGCGAGACAGTGAAAGTATTGGTTGAAGGACAAGAAGAAGAATTCGTCCTGAGCAATATTGCGAAAGCTAACCTGATCCCTAAATTTTAGTTCTCCTAGAGAGAAGAGCTTAAGAGGCTAGATTAATGAACAAAGAAATTTTGGCGGTAGTAGAAGCTGTTTCAAATGAGAAAGCAGTTCCTCGTGAGCGTATTTTTGAAGCGCTTGAAATCGCGCTTGCAACGGCAACAAAAAAGAAAAGCGAACTAGAAATTGAAGTTCGTGTTGAAATTGACCGTAAAACGGGTGATTTCGAAACTTTCCGTCGTTGGGAAGCTGTTGAGGAAGTTGAATTCCCAACAAAAGAAATCTCTATTGAAGCTGCAAAGTACGATGACCCAGAGATCGAACTTGGCGGTTTCATTGAAGATGATATCGAATCAGTAACGTTTGACCGTATTACGACTCAAACGGCTAAGCAAGTTATCGTACAGAAAGTACGTGAAGCTGAACGCGCTCAAATCGTTGAGCAGTTCATCGATAACGAAGGCGAGCTAGTAACTGGCGCAGTTAAGAAAGTTAACCGTGACACTATTATTCTAGACCTAGGTAACAACGCTGAAGCGGTAATCCTTCGTGATGACCAACTTCCTCGTGAAAACTTCCGTCCAGGTGACCGTGTTCGTGGTCTTCTTTACGCAGTTAAACCAGAAGCTCGTGGTTTCCAGCTTTTCGTTACTCGTTCGAAGCCAGAAATGCTAGCTGAACTATTCCGTGTTGAAGTGCCTGAGATTGGTGAAGAGCTAATTGAACTTAAAGGTGCTGCACGTGATGCCGGTTCTCGTGCTAAAATCGCTGTGAAAACAAACGACAAACGTATTGACCCAGTTGGTGCGTGTGTTGGTATGCGTGGCGCACGTGTACAAGCTGTTTCTAACGATCTTGGTGGTGAGCGTATTGATATCGTTCTTTGGGATGATAACCCGGCTCAATTCGTAATCAACGCAATGGCTCCTGCTGATGTTGCTTCAATCATCGTTGATGAAGACGCACACTCTATGGATATCGCTGTTGAAGCGGATAACCTAGCACAAGCGATTGGCCGTAGCGGTCAAAACGTACGTCTAGCGTCTCAACTTACTGGTTGGGAACTGAACGTAATGACTGTTGCTGATCTTGAGAAGAAGCACCAAGAAGAAGCAGTTGCTTCTATTGAAAACTTCATGAAGCACCTAGACATTGAAGAAGACTTTGCTCAAATGCTTGTTGAAGAAGGCTTCTCTACGCTTGAAGAAGTAGCATACGTTCCTGTGAACGAGCTTCTTGAAGTAGACGGTCTAGACGAAGGTATCGTTGAAGAACTACGTAACCGCGCAAAAGACGCACTGACTACTCTAGCGCTAGCGAAAGAAGAAACTTTCGACGGTGTTGAGCCTGCTGAAGACTTACTTGCACTTGAAGGTCTTGAGCGTGAAATGGCTTACAAGCTAGCAGCAAAAGGCGTTGCGACACTGGAAGACCTAGCTGACCAAGGCGTTGATGAACTAGAAGGCATCGAAGACCTAACTGCAGAGCGTGCAGGCGAGCTAATTATGGCTGCGCGTAACATCTGTTGGTTCGGCGACGAAGAATAATTCAGCAAGGAGAGAAAGCGGTATGACACAATTAACAGTTAAAGCACTGAGTGAAGAGATTGGTACGCCAGTTGACCGCTTAATTGAACAACTTGCTGATGCAGGCATGAAGAAAGCAGGGTCGGATCAAGTGACTGATTCAGAGAAGCAAACATTGCTAACGCACCTTAAAAAGGAGCACGGCGATACTTCAGGCGAAACAGAACCGACTCGTTTAACTCTTCAACGCAAGACCCGCAGCACGCTAAGTGTTGCCGCTGGAGGCGGTAAGAGTAAGGATGTTCAAGTAGAGGTACGTAAAAAGCGTACTTACGTGAAGCGCAGCACTATTGAAGATGAAGCGAAACGTGAAGCTGAGGAAGTAGCTAATCGTGAAGCGGAAGAGAAAGCACAACGCGATGCTGAAGAGCAAGCGAAACGTGATGCTGCAGAGAAAGCACAGCGCGAAGCTGAAGAAAAAGTAACACGTGAAGCGGATGCAAAACGTGAAGCTGAAGAGAAGGCTCAACGCGCACAAGCTGAAAAGGCTAAAAAAGACATGAATTCAAAAAATGCAGACGCTAACGCACAAGCGAAAAAAGAAGCGGATGAACTTAAAGCTCGTCAAGAGCTAGAAGCAACTCGTAAAGCAGAAGCTGAAGCAGCTAAGCTTGTTGAAGAAGCTCGTAAGTTAGCAGAAGAGAACCAAGAACGTTGGTCTGAAGAAGAGAAGAAGAAGAAAGAGCAAGAGAAATCTGCGGATTACCATGTGACTACTTCTACTTACGCTCGTGAAGCTGAAGATGCGGCAGATAAGAAAGATGAGAAAGCACCTCGTCGTCGCAAGAAGAAAGCAGCTCCTGCTAACCAACCTGCAAACAACCGTGGTGGTCGTAACCAGCGTGGTCGTGGCGGTAAAGGTAAGCTTGCTAAACCAACTTCAATGCAGCAAGGCTTCGATAAGTCAGCAACTGTTGCTAAATCTGACGTTGCTATCGGCGAAACTATCGTTGTTTCTGAACTGGCTAGCAAAATGTCAGTTAAAGCAACTGAAGTTATCAAAGTAATGATGAAGATGGGCGCTATGGCGACTATCAACCAAGTGATCGACCAAGAAACAGCACAACTTGTTGCTGAAGAAATGGGTCACAAGGTAATCCTACGTAAAGAAAACGAACTTGAAGAAGCAGTACTAGCTGACCGTGATAGCGATGCTATCGCTGAAGGTCGTGCTCCTGTTGTTACTATCATGGGTCACGTTGACCACGGTAAAACTTCAACACTTGATTACATTCGTAAAGCACACGTTGCTTCTGGCGAAGCTGGCGGTATCACGCAGCACATTGGTGCTTACCACGTAGATACTGACAACGGTATGATCACTTTCCTTGATACTCCTGGACACGCGGCGTTTACAGCTATGCGTGCTCGTGGTGCTCAAGCGACAGATATCGTTGTACTTGTAGTTGCAGCAGACGATGGCGTAATGCCACAAACAATCGAAGCAATCCAGCACGCGAAAGCGGCAGGCGTTCCTCTGATTGTTGCTGTGAACAAGATCGATAAAGAGGGTGCAAACCCAGACAACGTTAAGAATGAGCTAGCTCAATACGACGTTATCCCTGAAGAATGGGGTGGTGAGAACATCTTCGTTCACATCTCTGCTAAACAGGGTACAAACATCGATGGTCTTCTAGAAGCTATCCTTCTTCAGTCTGAAGTTCTTGAACTTACAGCGGTTAAAGAAGGCATGGCGTCTGGTGTTGTTGTTGAATCTCGTCTTGATAAAGGTCGTGGTCCAGTTGCAACAGTACTAGTACAGTCTGGTACTCTAAACAAAGGCGATATCGTTCTTTGTGGTCAAGAGTACGGCCGTGTTCGTGCAATGCGTGATGAAAACGGTAAAGACATCGAAACTGCAGGTCCATCTATTCCTGTAGAAATTCTAGGTCTTTCTGGTGTTCCTTCGTCAGGCGATGAAGCGACTGTTGTACGTGATGAGCGTAAAGCACGTGAAGTTGCGAACTACCGTCAAGGTAAATTCCGTGATGTTAAACTAGCTCGCCAACAAAAAGCGAAACTAGAGAACATGTTCGCGAACATGACGGCTGGCGAAGTTGCTGAGCTTAACGTGGTACTTAAAGCTGACGTTCAAGGTTCTGTAGAAGCGATTGCTGACTCTCTACTGAAACTGTCAACTGACGAAGTGAAAGTGAACATCGTAGGTTCTGGTGTTGGTGGTATTACTGAAACTGATGCAACGCTTGCTGCAGCTTCTAACGCTATCATCCTTGGTTTCAACGTTCGTGCTGACGCAACTGCGCGTAACACGGTTCAGAACGAAAACCTAGATCTACGTTACTACTCAATCATTTACCAACTAATTGACGAAGTTAAACAGGCGATGGGCGGTATGCTTGCTCCTGAATTCCGTCAAGAGATCATTGGTCTTGCACAAGTTCGTGACGTATTTAAGTCGCCTAAACTTGGTGCAATCGCTGGTTGTATCGTGACTGAAGGTACGATTAAGCGTAGCAACCCAATCCGCGTACTTCGTGAAAACGTTGTTATCTACGAAGGTGAACTAGAGTCACTTCGTCGCTTTAAAGATGACGTACAAGAAGTTAAGAACGGTTACGAGTGTGGTGTCGGCGTTAAGAACTACAACGACGTTCGCGTTGGTGACCAGATCGAAGTATTCGAAATCGTTGAGGTTAAACGTACTCTAGACTAATCAGTCTGTACGACTCGACATATTGACTAAGGTTACTAACATTACTAGTAAAGGTAATAAGTAATCGGTTGTTGAATACACCATGGGGGGCTGGTTATTACCAAGCCCCCCATCTTTCTAAGTGAGAAAAGAAAATGTCAAAAGAATTTAGCCGCACACAACGTGTGTCTCAGCAGCTTCAAAAAGAGCTTGCGCTTATCCTACAACGTGAAGTTCGTGACTCACGTATTGGTATGGTAACTATCTCAGACGTAGAAGTGTCTCGTGACCTTGCTTACGCAAAAGTGTTCGTGACTTTCCTATGTGTTGGTGAGCAAACACCGGAATCATGCCTTAAAGCTCTTAAAGAGCATGAAGTGCCAGTTCGTATGGCTCTTGGTAAGCGTATTCGCCACCGTCTAACGCCTGAAGTTCGTTTTACTTACGACAACACACTAGTAGAAGGCATGCGTATGTCTAACCTAGTAAGTGAAGTTCTGAACGACGACAAGCGTAAGCAAGAAGAAGCTGGCCGCACTGACGAAACTCAGTCTAAGGGCGAAGAGTAATGGCTCGCCGTCGTAAAGGTCGCCCTATCAACGGGGTAATTCTATTAGATAAGCCGACTGGTATTTCGTCTAATGATGCACTGCAAAAAGTAAAGCGTATTTACTTTGCAGAGAAGGCAGGGCACACCGGTGCTCTGGATCCTCTTGCGACTGGCATGCTGCCAATTTGTCTTGGTGAAGCGACGAAGTTCTCTCAGTTTCTTCTAGATTCTGATAAGCGCTACGTTGTTATCGCTAAGCTTGGTGAGCGTACCAATACCTCTGACTCTGATGGTGAAGTGGTAGAGACACGTGATGTTAACGTGACTCAAGAACAGCTTGAGCGTTGCATTGCGAGCTTCAAGGGTGAAACCGATCAGATACCATCAATGTTTTCGGCATTGAAGTATCAAGGTAAGCCTTTGTACGAATACGCACGTGCAGGTATTGAGGTTCCTCGTGAGTCTCGTAAGATCACTGTGTACTCTATTGAACTGCTTCGCTTTGAAGGTGATGAAGTTGAAATGGAAGTGCATTGTTCGAAAGGCACATACATCCGCACAATTACCGACGATCTTGGTGAGATGCTAGGTTGTGGTGCTCACGTGACCATGCTTCGTCGTACAGGTGTCGCGAAGTACCCATACGAGCGTATGGTGACTTTGGAGCAGTTAAACGAGATCTTAGAGCAAGCACAGGCGCAAGAAATTGCACCGAAAGAGCTGCTTGATCCACTGCTGATGCCAATGGACACTGCCGTTGAAGACTTACCAGAAGTAAACCTGAACGCGGAACTGACTGACCTAGTTCAGCACGGTATGCCAGTTCAGGTTGCTGGTGCGCCAACTGAAGGCACGGTTCGTATGACAAGTGGCGAAGAGAAGCTGTTTGTCGGCGTAGCTCAGATTGCTGAAGATGGCCGAGTTGCACCGAAGCGTTTGGTTGTTTTCAGAGATGAAGAGCCACAAGCGTAGCGCTTACATCGGATCTTAGCGCTGAGTCGTGAAAAGCGAGCAAATAAGATAGAAAGCGAACGCCTAATTTAGGTGGTTCGCTTTTTTCGTTTTTAATGGGTTCGATTGTTATTGCACCAACTGACAAACTTCCCTATAATCCTCGGCTCGCGTAGCGGCTGAATCAGAGATTGGCTGCTATAAATATAAACTTACTCTTATCAGGAGAGAATTATGTCTCTGAATGCAGAAACTAAAGCAGCAATCGTTGCAGAATACGCACAATCTGAAGGCGACACAGGTTCACCAGAAGTACAAGTAGCACTACTTACTGCTTCTATCAACCACCTACAAGGTCACTTCAAAGCGCACAAACACGATCACCACAGCCGTCGTGGTCTACTACGTATGGTTTCTAGCCGTCGTAAGCTTCTTGATTACTTGAAAGGCAAAAACCTTGCTCGTTACCAAGACCTAATCAAGCGTCTAGGCCTACGTCGCTAATAGCGATGTCTGCAAAGACAGTTTGAAGAAAAGGAGCATTTATGCTCCTTTTTTTGTGCCTGTAAGAAAATGCTAGGCTGGATGCTCAGAATATCATCTGGCTTTTTCTGATAGGAAATATATCTCCTAATAAAAATAGTTTATACTACGCCCGCCTATAGCGTTTTCAGCGTTTGGCAATCAACCTCTCAAGAGATTACAGTCACAGATGTCGGCCAATAGGTCGCGACTATTCAAAGGCGGATTTGGTCTTAATTCGGCGTATGAACACATACAAAGAGTCACCATCCTAAGTCCCTTTTCACTAGTCGCGATTGGTAATGTCTTGAGTCATTATTCACTTAATCTAAAGTCTGACTTTAGAGCTAAGGATATACAATGTTTGAAAAACCAGTTGTAAAATCGTTCCAGTACGGTAACCACACCGTTACTCTAGAAACGGGCGTAATTGCACGTCAAGCTACTGCTGCTGTAATGGCGACTATGGACGATACTTCAGTATTCGTTTCTGTTGTTGCTAAGAAAGAAGCAGTTGCAGGTCAAGACTTCTTCCCACTAACAGTAAACTACCAAGAGCGTACATACGCTGCGGGTAAAATCCCTGGTGGTTTCTTCAAGCGTGAAGGTCGTCCTTCTGAAGGCGAAACACTAACAGCTCGTCTGATTGACCGTCCAATTCGTCCACTTTTCCCAAGTGCGTTTAAAAACGAAGTTCAAGTTATCGCTACGGTTGTTTCTATCAACCCTGACGTAAACCCAGACATGATCACTATGATCGCAACATCTGCTGCGCTTGCTATCTCTGGTGCTCCATTCAATGGTCCTATCGGTGCTGCACGTGTTGGTCACATCGACGGCGAACTTGTTCTTAACCCATCAAATACTGAGCTTGAAAACTCTAAACTAGACCTAGTTGTGTCTGGTACAGAAGGCGCAGTACTTATGGTTGAATCTGAAGCAGATAACCTATCTGAAGAAGAAATGCTTTCAGCTGTTGTTTACGGTCACGACCAACAACAAGTTGTAATCAAAGCAATCAACGAGTTTGCTGCTGAAGTTGCAACTCCATCTTGGAACTGGGAAGCACCAGCAGTTAACACAGAGCTTAAAGCTCAAGTTGCTGAACTTGCTGAAACACGTCTATCTGACGCGTACCAGATCACTGAGAAAATGGCTCGTTACGAGCAAGTTGGCGCAATCAAGAACGACGTTGTTGAAGCTCTAATTGCACAAGACGAAAACCTAGATGAGCGCGAAATCCGCGGCATGCTTGGTTCTCTAGAGAAAAACGTAGTACGTAGCCGCATCATCGCTGGCAACCCACGTATCGATGGCCGTGAAAAAGACATGGTTCGTGCGCTAGACGTACGTACTGGTGTTCTTCCACGTACACACGGTTCTTCTCTATTCACTCGTGGTGAAACTCAAGCACTTGTTACTGCAACGCTTGGCACACAACGTGATGCTCAAATCATCGACAGCCTGATGGGTGAGAAGAAAGACAACTTCCTTCTACACTACAACTTCCCTCCATACTGTGTAGGTGAAACTGGTTTCGTTGGTTCTCCTAAGCGTCGTGAAATTGGTCACGGTAAGCTTGCTAAACGTGGTATCCAAGCAGTAATGCCTTCTGTTGAAGAATTCCCATACACAGTTCGTGTTGTATCGGAAATCACAGAATCTAACGGTTCTTCTTCAATGGCTTCTGTATGTGGTACATCTCTAGCTCTTATGGATGCTGGTGTTCCAATCAAAGCTTCTGTTGCGGGTATCGCAATGGGTCTTGTTAAAGAAGGCGACGATTTCGTTGTTCTTTCTGACATCCTTGGCGACGAAGATCACCTAGGTGACATGGACTTTAAAGTAGCAGGTACTAACGCTGGTATCACTGCACTTCAAATGGACATCAAGATCGAAGGTATCACTAAAGAGATCATGCAAATTGCACTTAACCAAGCGCAAGGTGCACGTAAGCACATCCTTTCTGTAATGGATGAAGCTATCTCTGGTGCTCGTGAAGATATCTCTGAATTCGCTCCACGTATCCACACAATGAAAATCAGCTCTGATAAGATCAAAGATGTTATCGGTAAAGGCGGCGCAGTTATCCGTGCTCTTTGTGAAGAAACTGGTACTACAATCGAAATCGAAGACGATGGCACAATCAAGATTGCTGCTACTGAAGGCGCAGCTGCTAAAGAAGCTATCCGTCGTATCGAAGAGATCACAGCTGAAGTTGAAGTTGGCCGCATTTACCAAGGTAAAGTTGCTCGTCTAGCTGACTTCGGTGCATTCGTTACTATCCTTCCAGGTAAAGATGGTCTAGTACACATCTCTCAAATCGCTGACAAGCGCGTTGAGAAAGTGTCTGACTACCTAACTGAAGGTCAAGAAGTTCCTGTTAAGGTTCTTGAAATTGACCGTCAAGGCCGTGTACGTCTAAGCATGAAAGAAGCAGTTGAAACGCCAGCTGAAGGCGAAGCACCTGCTGCTGAGTAATTCTCAGTGTGTCGATGGTGATATCGCTTTTTAGTGATTTCTAACCTATCGTCAACAAAGCATGTTATAAAGGGGAGCATATCGCTCCCCTTTTTTATTGCGGTCATAACAGGAGTAATTATTTGTGAAATGGTTTCAAACCGCGAGTATGTGTTTACTGCTTGTACTAACAGGTTGTGCGACAACATCAGATAACACCTCAAGTTGGGTTTATCCACCGATGGCTGTGCCACTGCAACCAAGCGTTCAGCAAGAAGTTCAAATTGCACGTCTTAGTCAGTTATTACAGCGCCCAGATTTGAACGATGAAGTTCGAGCTAAGATGCTGTTTGAACGTGGTAACTACTACGACAGTGTTGGCCTGCGTGATCTCGCGCGTCTCGACTTCAACCAATCTCTTTCATTGAACCCAGCTCAACCTGATATCTTCAATCTTTTGGGTGTTTACTTTACGCAGGTAGGGGAGTTTGATGCGGCTTATGAATCTTTTGATTCTACGTTAGAGCTTGATCCTGCAAACTCTTACGCAGAAAGAAACCGCTCTATCGCGCTTTACTATGGCGAGCGTTACGACTTAGCCAATGAAGAGATGATGAAGCACTATGCCGACGATCCTAGCGATCCGTTTCGCGCTCTGTGGTTGTACATCATTCAGCATAAGCTGACGCCAGAGCAGGCTAAGCTTGATTTGCAAAAACGTTACGAGAGCCGTGATGAGCAGTGGGGTTGGGTATTAGTCGCGATTATGCTTGATGACATTACTGAAGAGCAGGCTTTCAAGGCGATCTTAACCGGTACTCGTGACAACACGTTACTTGCGCAGCGTCTAACAGAGACGTACTTCTACCTTGCTAAGCGTTACCATATGAATGGTGATTACGCGAATGCTATCTCTTTGTACAAGTTAGCGGTTTCTTTTAACGTGTATGAATACGTAGAACACCGTTACTCTTTCTTAGAGTTAAGCCGTATCTTCACCACGCTTAAAGCTGAGCACTTAGCACAAGTTAAGTTAGCTGAGGCCGAAGAAGAGGCTAACGCTAAGTAAGCAACACATTTTGATTCCGAAAAGCCGCTGCCTGTCAGCGGTTTTTTTATGCTCATTTTTTATGATCTTCATCTCGTTTTGATTGCTTTTTATTTAAACAACACTAAAATAGTTAGTCTTGCTAACTAAATGCCATTCTTTGATTAGGTGAGTATGCTGAACCAGAATTTAGAAAAGATTGAGCGCTTCGCCTCTAAGATATGGCGCACTCAGGTAAATGAAGATCCTATTTGCCAATTGAGCTTCAATGAATATGACTATTTGAAGGTCATTCAAGCCTCTCCTGAACCGATCCGATTGACAGATCTGGCGATTGAAATGCAAGTAACCAAGCCTTCAGCAACTACTATGGTTCAAAGGTTAGAGAGAAAAGGTCTCGTTGAGCGTAAAGCTTCGCTCGAAGATGCGAGGTCTAAGTTGGTCGTACTGACCAGCAAAGCGGAAGTCGGCTTGGAAGAAGAAAGTAAGATCTATCAGGTCATGGCACAGATACTGGAAAGCCGTTTGTCTGAGCAAGAATCTCAGCAGTTAAACCTATTATTAAATAAAGCTTTAAAGTAAATAATTTAGATATTTAGTTAGCCTTGTTAACTAATTTTTCGAGTCATATCTTGTTGATATGCGACTCACAAATGAAAGTAGAGTAAGAAATGAGTAACTCAATTAGTCGTCAATTTTGGCGATACACAATCCCTACCGTGGCGGCCATGTTGGTTAATGGCCTGTACCAAGTGGTGGATGGCATCTTCATTGGCCGCTATGTGGGGGCTGATGGACTTGCAGGTATCAATGTTGCGTGGCCTGTGATTGGTTCGATTCTTGGTATTGGTATGTTGGTGGGTGTGGGCACAGGTGCGCTTGTCTCGATTCGCCAAGGTGAAAAAGATACTCAAGGCGCTAAGCAGATCTTAGCAACGGGCTTAACCTTGTTGTTAGCGATAACGCCTATTGTCTCTGCATTGCTGTTCTTGTTTGCTGATAACTTCTTGCTTTGGCAGGGCGCTGAAGGGCGAGTGTATGAACTTGGTCTGCAGTACTTACACATTCTGATTGGTGCTAGTGTCTTCACGCTAGGTTCGATCGCGATGCCGTTTCTACTGCGTAACGATGACAGTCCGAACTTAGCGACGATACTGATGATCGTTGGTGCGGTGATTAATATCGTGCTCGATTACCTGTTTATCGCTCTCTATGGCTGGGAGTTGATGGGTGCAGCATTAGCAACAGCGATTGCCCAGTTTGTAGTAACAGCTCTCGGCTTGGCTTACTTCTTCTCGCGTCGAGCAAACCTACGTTTACGTTGGAATCAGTTGAGATTGAAGCTGGATGTGATTCCACAAATCTTCGCCATTGGTACATCAAGCTTCTTTATGTACGCTTATGGTTCGATGATGGTGGCGCTTCACAATGCGTTGTTCTCTCAATATGGCGACCAGTTGATGATTGGTGCGTACGCGATTTTGGGCTATATCGTGACGGTTTATTATCTCACGGCTGAAGGTATCGCCAACGGCATGCAACCTTTGGTGAGCTACAACCATGGTGCGCGTAACCAAGCGAACATCCGTAAGTTACTTAAGATAGCGATGATGAGTTCAGTATTGATTGGTGTGGCGTTCGTGCTACTTCTGAACGCGTTCCCACGGGAGTTTGTATCAGTATTTAACTCAGACGAACCTCAGTTAGTTGAGTACACGGTGTTGGGTATTCGACTACACATGTTTGCATTGGCGCTGGACGGTTTCTTAGTGGTAGCGGGTGCTTATTACCAAGCGGTAAACAAGGGCAGCAAGGCGATGTTTGTAACGATAGGCAATATGCTAATCCAACTGCCGTTCCTGTATATCATGCCTAAGTTGTACGGTGTGCCGGGGATCTGGATTGCGTACCCACTGTCTAACATCGCGTTAAGTGTGGTGGTGATGGTAATGCTCTACAAAGACTTAAAGAAGCTCGATGCCTCACCGATGGAAACAGCGACGGCATAGGCCGTGTTTCTTAAGTCGAATTAAAAAGGTCTAGCGAATGCTAGACCTTTTTTGTATCTGTTGCTGGTTAGTTCAATGCGAGGAACTAGATGTTCTTAACGTCTAAACCTGCAAGCTGATGCCAGTAACCATTACATTGGCGGCTTTCAATCTTCATCGGTTTTTGACCTTGCTCGTTCGCTCTGAAGTTGTTGATTTCAGAGAAGGTATCGATACCGAGTGGGCTTAAACGAACCACATCAACCAGGTCGTGCATGTTTGGCAAATCATTGACTAGGTTGTAGCAGTAGCCTGATTGTGTCTGGATACCATTAAGGTTGAATACTGATTGGCCTTCTTGGCTTTCTACTTGTAGCCCTGTTGGGTACTTGATACAGCAGGTTTCGCAATCGTCTTTAGCTTTGTTTTCCGCGCGAGCGGTAAAGCAGCGTGCTGAGTAAGCAAGCGGCAGGTAGCCGTGGCTAAACACTTCAACTTCGAATTTGTTACGAATATTTAGCTCTTCGCACTGGGTCATTACGTTGCTTAGCCATTCGCGAGAAAGCTCAACCGGCATACACCAACGCGTCATGCCTTGTTTCAAGAATAGGTTCAGGGTGCGTGCGTTGTAGGTGTTTACTGCCGGGCCAACCACGAAAGGTACTTTGCTTTCGCTGGCCAGTTGAATAGCAGACACATCATTGGCTTCGATCGCAAAGTCACCGTTATCGATGTACTTCTTCATGATGTTGACTTCGCTTGGTGCTTCTAGCAATGCCATGGTGGAAAGTACGACTTGCTTACCTGAAGCCGACAGCTCTTTAGCAATGTCCATCCAGTGTTTCGCTTTAATCTCACGACGCTTTGAACACACCGCTTCACCTAGGTAGATGATATCGGCTGAGCTTGATTTCGCTTGCTCATAGAAGCTTTCAACGTCTTGTTTTGGCCAAAAATAAAGTAGAGGGCCTAATGCGTATTTCATTGAGTTCTCCATTTGGCTCTATTGCCATTTACGGTGATAAGCGCCAAGCGTGGTTTGTGTACCTTCAGATACATTCGCCAGTGTCGCATTCCAAGCTTGTTCCACTTGGTATTGTTCTGGGTTCGCTAAGTAGCGATCGATAGCTGCGCGCCAAGTGCGAGTGACTTGTTCAACATAAGCCGGGCTGCGTTGGCGACCTTCAATCTTCACTGAGGCAACGTTTGCCGCGAAAAGCTCAGGCAACATGGATAGCGTGTTGAGGCTGGTGGGCTCTTCAAGTGCGTGATAGCGCTTACGTTCACCATCGATCTCGGCTTCAAAGCGGCCTTTACACAGCGTTGGGTAACCTGCGTTCTCACCTGCTTCATACTTATCGATAAGGATTTCGTTCAAGCGAGACTCGAGGCCAGTTTCTGTTTCTTGCCAGCGAACGTATTTTGCGGGAGAACAAGCACCAACGGTATTTGGTGATTCGCCTGTCATGTATGAAGAGAGGTAGCAACGGCCTTCTGCCATGATGCACAAGCTACCAAAAGCGAATACTTCAAGGTCAACGTCAGAAGTGATGTTACGAGAAAGCTGTTTGACCTGATGAATCGACAACACACGCGGTAGTACGACACGCTTAACGTTGAAGTTTTTATGGTAGAAGTCGATAGCCGCCGCATTGGTCGCAGATGCTTGCACTGATAGGTGCAGTTCGAGATCTGGATACTTATTTGCTGCGTACTCAAGCACCGCGATGTCTGCGATGATCAGCGCATCAACACCCAGAGCAGCGGCGTTGTCTACGGCATTAGTCCAACGGTCGAAGCCATTTGGGTGAGCAAACGTATTTAGGGCAACATGAATTTTCTTGTTGTGGTCATGCACATACTGCACAGCACGATCGAGCTTTTTACCCGCAAAGTTTAGGCCTGCAAAGTGTCGGGCATTGGTATCGTCTTTGAATCCGATATAGACAGCATCCGCACCACAATCAATAGCGGTTTTCAAAGCAGGTAAGTTACCCGCTGGGCATAAGAGTTCCATTTGCTCACTACCAGTAGAATTAAGTTGAAGCGAGCATTTTATGAAGAATTGTGAATGACGGAATTGATGTAAGGCAGGTTTAGATGGATAAATCTGCTTTTACTCCGTTTGAGGTACTGACGAGTGACCGTTTTACATGTTGGCTTGGTTTAAATATGAGGTACTTGATTAGTTCTTATGACGGCGGTTTTGGGCAAACAACTCTTCGACATCTTGTTTTGGTTGCGGACGGTAGAAGTGGAAGCCTTGAATCGAACTACAGTTGAGGTTCGATAGCAGAGTTGCTTGCTCACTGGTTTCGACACCTTCAGCAACCACGGTCAAATCGAGAGATTTACCTAGGTTGATGATGTTTTCAATTACGGTGATTTGCTTTGGTAGGGTATCGATATCAGAGATGAAAGCACGGTCTATCTTAAGCTCATCAATTGGGAAGCGAGCAAGGTAAGACAGTGAAGAGTAACCTGTACCAAAATCATCAATGGAGAGAGCAAAGCCAAGTTTCTTGATGGCGTTAAGCATTTGGAGTGTGTGTTCACTATCACTCATCACCGCACTTTCCGTTAGCTCGAACGTAATCGCACTTGGATCAAGCTCGGTCGAACGCAGTAGCTTTTCCATGTAATCAATCAGTTTCGGGTTACCAAACTGTTCTGGTGAAAGGTTGATAGCCACTCGACCTGGAAGGATACCTTGCATCTTCCAGCGTTTAACCGTAGCAAACACTTCGCGCATTACCACTCGGCCAAGTTGTTCGATAAGACCAGCTCGCTCCGCTACAGGAATGAACGCAGCAGGACTGATATAACCTTCGACAGGATGCTTCCAACGTACCAGAGCTTCAGCGCCGTTGATGGTGAAATCACGGGCATTCACTTTTGGTTGATACCAAACCTCAAGTCCATTCTGTTGCAGCGCTTTTTGTAGCTCTATCTCAAGCCACAGTCGCATGCGCGCTTCTTTGTTCATCTGTTCGTTGAACTTGATCAGACGGTTGCGCCCACGATCTTTGGCTTCATACATTGCTGTGTCTGCATTTTGCAGCAAGATACGAGCATCAGTACCATCTTGAGGAAAACTCACGCTACCAATTGAGCAGGCTAAGCGCTTGCTAAAGTGGTGAAGATCGAAGGGTTGATTGATCAGAGATATGATCTTTTCAGCGAGCATTTCAGGTGTTCGCTGATGTTCAGGTTCTGGCAGGATAATACCAAACTCATCCCCGCCTAAATGTCCAATCACGGCCTTACGAGGCAGTAAGCGTTTAAGACGCGAAGCGACCTCTTTAATCACCTTGTCACCGATGTGATGACCAAGTGAGTCATTGATATTTTTAAAGTTATCAATGTCTAAGTAGAGCATCACCACCGGCGTATCGTTGTGAATGAACTGCTCAAGACGCTTAGTAAACCCAACTCGATTGTAGAGTTTGGTCAGTGCATCTATGTAGGCATCTTCACTGTTTGCTGGTGTGTATTGTTTTGCGGTTTCTTGTGCGTCTTGAATAAGCACCAGCTGAGTGTTGCTTCCAAGAACGGTGGTGGAGTCGATGTTGAGCTGGACCTTACGTTCAAAGCCGCATCGCGCACCCGTTAAGCAAACCAAACCAGACTCAGAAATAATAGAGCTGAGGTTATTATTGAAGACTGTTTTGGTTTGTTCATCGATAAATAGGCGTCCCAGCTGTTCGCCAATTAACTCTGTGGTTGAGTTAAAGCCAAGCAGGCGCGCTGCCGCTGGGTTGGATGACAAGATATAGTCACTTTCAACGAGCAGTAATCCGTCAGGGAGTAGTTGAGATAGTTTGTGGAATTTGGCTTCGGATTCTTCTAAAGAACGGACAAGTACTTGGTTTTCTGATGTGTCGAAGGCGTGAAAGACGATGTAGTCGGTTTTGTTGCCATTGGTAAGCGGAGATAGGCTGAAATGAAGGCTGGTATCGAGGTCTGTTTCGTTGAGGGTGACTTCGGCCTCAATCGTTTCGCCACTGAATGCACGCTCATAGTAAGGCTTGAGATGTTGGTAGAACTGTTCGCCCAATGTTTGGCGATCATTCATGCCTGCAAGCTCTGGTTGACTCAAACCAGCAATATCGCAGTAACGCTCATTCACCATAAAATAGTTATGTTGAGCATCAAGTACTGCAAAAAAGAACGGACTATTTGCAGTTAGCTGGGTAAACCAATGTTGTAGTTGTTGGGGAGGCATCAAAGTACTACCAATTCTCCAAGAGCTTGAATATTCACTATCGATAAATATTTATTACTTTTTGTGTGGCTATCGATATTTACCTGTGAGTGCAGCGATCCGCTGTAATTCTCATTACCTGAGTTACTATAACTGTGATTTTCAGGATATTAAAGGTCGAGTATCAAACAGAAGTTAATTTGATACATAACAGTAACTGAGATCTCAACATCATCTATGATGCATTCCATATTATTGACAAAGTTACGGATAAGTCACGTGATAAACAAGATTCGCACTCAACTAGTTCAAAATGCCGCATCAATTTTGCGATCTCCAGTCCAGTTATTGCCTAAAACAGTACAAAAAAGAGCCTTATTGGAGGCGCTTAAGAATGTATTCAAGGAAGCTTTAGAGGACGGTGACTTTGAGTTTTTAGAAGACAAATGGCTGAAAGTCTCAATAAAAGACATGGGGTTAAGTTGGTGTATTAGCTACAAAAATGAGCAACTGGTTGTAGCTGATAAAGACGTGGTTGAAGATGTAAGCTTTAGCGGCAATCTTAACGATCTTGTGTTGATTGCGGGACGTAAAGAAGACCCAGATACGCTTTTCTTCCAACGTCGACTGTCTATTGAAGGTGATACAGAGCTCGGTTTAGAGGTCAAAAACTTGATGGATAGCGTAGATTTGGACTTATTGCCGACTCCTATGAAAACTTTGTTAAATCAATTAGCTGATTTTGTGCAGAAGGGAGTACAATCCCCAGATACACAAAGTGAGGTAATGAATGCTTATTCGAACTGAAGCACCGGCAGATATACTTGTCATTGATCGTCTATTGAAATCTGTTTTTGAAACGGATGCAGAAGCTAATTTGGTTATGAGCTTGCGTGAGAATAGTCATTTAACGCTATCGCTGGTGGCTTGCTCTGACGAAGGCGAGGTGGTTGGTCACCTGATGTTTAGCCCAATTACCCTTAAAGGTGACGATCACAACTGGCAGGGGCTTGCACCACTTGCTGTGAAAGAAGAGTTCCGCAACCAAGGCATTGCTAAATCACTGGTTGAAGATGCTTTCTCTACTTTGGTTGATTTTGGTTACCCAGCCTGTGTCGTGCTTGGTGATCCTGCCTATTACGGTCGCTTTGGTTTCAAGGCTGCGAGTGAATTTGGTTTGAGCTGCACTTGGGATGTACCTGAAGGAGCTTTCCAAGCTATCGAGTTAGTTGAAGGTGCGCTTGCAGGGCATTCTGGTGAGATTGCTTACAGTCCTGAGTTCAACGACTTATAAGCTGATTTATCACGCAACAAGATACAAACTGATTTAGTCTAAATAAAGGAGCTTGATGCTCCTTTATTTTTTGTTAGTATCAGCCCTGCTCTAATAAGCGCTCTTTCAATAGAGGCAGCTTTCACAAAACTAGTTCTAACAAACTTCTGGTTTCAATAAACTTTGGCTCCAATAAACTTAAGGTTACTACCGCTAGATATGTCACAAACACACGCGCAATACCTACATGAGATGGGCATTAGCCAATGGGAACTAAGTCACCCAGAGCGTTTAGCAGGTTATGAATCTGAATTGACTCCGCTCTCGAGCGATTGCAAGTTACTGTTGGTTTCGCCTGAAAAACCTCAGGAAGATCTCGCCGTGATGTTTGAGCGAGTACTCAAAAGTATCAAGCTCGACTTATCTCAGGCTTTACACCTTCAACCGCAACACTTGTCTACTGTGGATTTAGGTTCGGTTGAGTGGATATGGTTTGCTGGTTGTGAGTCGGCTCAAGAGCTGAAGGCTAAAACACTTCAATCGCCATTACTGTCTGACATTAACGGTAACAACCAACACCGCCGCGACTTATGGCAACAAATTTGTGCTTATGACTAATCAATTTTTACCGACTTCACAACAACACCTAGACGCCATTTGGAAGATAGAGCAGGCCGCGCATTCTCACCCTTGGTCTGAAAATATGATCCGAGATCTTGATAGCCGAGGCGCTTGTCATCATGTCCTTGAAGTTGATGGACAAGTGGTGGGCTATTTCTTCGCGCAAAACATCGTTGGCGAAGTCACATTGCTTAATATCGCGGTAGACCCAAGCCAGCAAGGCAAAGGGTATGGAAAAGCGTTAACGGAACATTTCCTTGATATGTGTGAGCAAGCTGACGCGGAAAGTGCTTGGCTAGAAGTTCGCGAAAGTAATGTGAACGCGTTTAATCTTTACGAAAAGGCAGGCTTCAACGAAGTTGATCGCCGTCGTAACTATTATCCAACTAAACAAGGCAACGAAGATGCCATCATTATGAGCTATCTTTTTATGTCTTTTAGCTAGTCATGTTACGTCTTTTCGCTAACTAGATAGCTAATCACAAAATTAGCCAAAAAATAGGGTGTAAACTGACCCTTTAGAAAGTGATACGCTTTCTGTATAATCCGCACACAGAATTCAAGGGCAAGTATTATCTACTTGCCCTTTTTACGCTTTAGATCAGCAAAGGGCGACTATGTCTTTCCAACAAGAAGTGAGCAAACGTAGAACGTTTGCGATTATCTCTCACCCGGATGCGGGTAAAACCACGATTACTGAAAAAGTTCTTTTATTCGGAAACGCGATTCAAAAAGCGGGTACCGTAAAAGGCCGTGGCTCTAACCAGCACGCTAAATCTGACTGGATGGAGATGGAAAAAGAACGTGGTATCTCGGTAACTACGTCGGTAATGCAATTCCCATACAATGATTGCCTAGTAAACCTACTAGATACTCCAGGACACGAAGATTTCTCGGAAGATACGTACCGTACGCTAACAGCGGTTGATTCATGTTTGATGGTTATCGATGCTGCGAAAGGTGTCGAGGATCGTACTCGTAAACTAATGGAAGTAACACGTCTGCGTGATACGCCAATCGTAACGTTTATGAACAAACTTGACCGTGACGTTCGTGACCCAATGGAAGTGCTTGATGAAGTAGAGAGCGAGCTAGGTATGGCTTGTGCTCCAATCTCATGGCCAATTGGTTGCGGTAAAGAGTTTAAAGGTGTTTACCACATTCACCGTGATGAAACGATCTTGTATGAATCTGGCCACGGCCACGAGATCCAAGAAGTTCGTATCATCAAAGGTCTAGATAACCCTGAGCTAGATGAAGCAGTAGGTGCTGATCTTGCGGAAAGCGTACGTGAAGAGCTAGAGCTTGTTATCGGTGCTTGTCCTGAGTTTGACCATGAATTATTCCTAGCGGGTGAACTAACGCCGGTTTACTTCGGTACTGCATTGGGTAACTTTGGTGTTGACCACATGCTTGATGGTCTAACGAAATGGGCTCCAGCACCTCAAACGCGTCAAGCGAACGAGCGTGATGTTGAAGCGACAGAAGAGAAGTTCTCTGGTTTCGTATTTAAGATCCAAGCAAACATGGACCCTAAACACCGTGACCGTATCGCATTCATGCGTATCGTTTCGGGTACTTACAACCAAGGTATGAAGATGAACCATGTTCGTACAGGCAAGAGTGTAAGTATCTCTGATGCGGTAACCTTTATGGCGGGTGACCGTGCACGTGCTGAAAAAGCATACGCGGGTGATATTATCGGTCTACATAACCACGGTACTATCCAGATTGGTGATACCTTTACTCAAGGTGAGAGCCTTAAGTTCGCTGGTATTCCTAACTTCGCACCTGAGCTATTCCGTCGTATCCGTCTACGCGATCCACTGAAGCAGAAGCAACTTCTAAAAGGATTAGTTCAGCTTTCAGAAGAGGGCGCAGTACAAGTATTCCGTCCTATGCAGAACAACGACCTGATCGTTGGTGCGGTTGGTGTCCTTCAGTTCGACGTGGTTGTAGCGCGCTTGAAAGCGGAATACAACGTAGAAGCTATCTACGAAGGTGTTAACGTTGCAACAGCTCGTTGGGTTGAATGTGATGACGCTAAGAAACTTGAAGAATTCAAACGTAAGAACCAATCTAACCTAGCGCTAGATGGCGGTGATAACCTGTCTTACATCGCACCAACTATGGTGAACTTGAACCTAGCTTCTGAACGTTTCCCTGAAGTTCAATTCCGAGCGACGCGCGAGCACTAATTTCTCCGCGATCTATTAGAGTTAAACAAAAACGTCTATTGTTCTGCAATAGGCGTTTTTTAATGCGTTTTATTTGAGGTTTAAAGGCTGAGGTTAGAGGCAGTTATGTTGGGTTGGATAAAAACTTGGGTTAAAAGATACGATAAGTGGTGTGAAGAGCTTGGGTTAACGCCTGAGAACAAGCGCAGTTGTGTTGCTTATCGCCGTGATCCTCAAGGGAAACAAACAGAGAGTAGGGAAGATGACACAGCAAATAAGTGACTTTCCGCTGTTTGATACTCATTGCCACGCGGATTTTGAGGCGTTTGAGCAAGGTTTTACACCTGAACAAAGTATTGATGGCTATCTTAAAGAAGCAAAGCAAGCTCAAGTCGAGAAGTTAATCATCCCTTCTATTGGCCAAAGTAACTGGAGGAAGCTCGATGAAATCGCTCAATCTCACCCCAATGTTTACTACGCATTAGGCTTTCATCCTTACTTTTTAGAGCAAGCGGATGAGATGCAATTTGAAGAACTTCACCAACTACTCGCATCAAAAACACGTCAGTGTGTGGCCATTGGTGAGTGTGGGTTGGACTTTTTTGTGGATGTGGAACAGGAGAAACAAGAGCGCTTTTTCATCCAGCAAATGGAACTTGCCAAGGAGTTTGACCTGCCTTTAATCATCCATGAGAGGAAGTCTTACAACCGACTTATCGAGCTAATAAAGCAGCATAAGTTCACCTTAGGTGGTGTGATTCACGGTTTTTCTGGGAGTGAACAGCAAGCTTTGGCGTGGATCAAGCTCGGTTTCTATATTGGCGTCGGTGGAACGATAACTTACCCAAGAGCGCAAAAAACACGCACAACCATCGCAAAATTGCCCCTTGAATGTCTGGTATTGGAAACGGATGCTCCGGACATGCCCATGTATGGAAACCAAGGAAATGTTAATCATTCCAAATATTTAGTTACGATCTTAAATGAACTTTTTTTGCTTAGAAAAGAGCCAAAGCAATCGATTGCAGCGCAAATTTGGCAAAATAGCCATCGCGCATTCGGTATATGTGAATAAAATCGAAGGTTTTTGTTTATCGTTTGCGTAAATTGCACTGAGCTTGTGATTTGGGTCACATTTGTGTATGAATGGTACATGAATCTTCTACGAAAGTGTGAGGACGGCATTACTTTATTAGTGGTCGCATGAGTATAATTGCCTCCGCTTTATAGCCCCATTTTGTAACACGCCAATAAATAACTAATAAGGAAGTCATAAACTATGAGCCTGTTTATGAGCCTAGTCGGAATGGTTGCACTGATCGCAATCGCAGTACTACTATCTGACAACCGCAAAGCTATTAATCTAAGAACAGTGGGTGGCGCTTTCGCTATCCAATTCGCACTTGGTGCATTCGTACTTTACATCCCTTGGGGTCGTGATCTACTTGCAGGTTTCTCTGCTGGTGTAGCAAACGTGATCGACTACGGTAAAGACGGTACTGGTTTCCTATTCGGCAGCCTAGTTAACTTCTCAGTTGACGGTATCGGTTTCATCTTTGCTTTCCAAGTACTACCAACTCTGATTTTCTTCTCTGCACTTATCTCTGTACTTTACTACATTGGTGTTATGCAAATTGTAATCAAAGTTCTTGGTGGTGGTCTTCAGAAAGCTCTAGGTACTTCTCGCGCCGAGTCTATGTCTGCAGCAGCAAACATCTTCGTTGGTCAAACTGAAGCACCTCTAGTTGTTCGTCCATTTGTTCCTAAAATGACTAACTCTGAACTATTCGCAGTAATGTGTGGTGGTTTGGCTTCTGTAGCTGGTGGTGTACTAGCAGGTTACGCATCTATGGGTGTACCTCTAGAGTACCTAGTTGCAGCGTCATTCATGGCAGCACCTGGTGGTCTACTATTCGCTAAAATCATCAAGCCTGAAACAGATACGCCAGACGACAACATCGCTGACGAAATGGACGGTGGCGATGACAAACCAGCTAACGTTATCGACGCAGCAGCAGGTGGCGCATCAGTTGGTCTACAACTAGCACTTAACGTTGGTGCAATGCTACTAGCATTCATCGGTCTAATTGCTCTAATCAACGGTATCCTAGGTGGCATCGGTGGTTGGTTCGGTATGGAAAACCTAACTCTAGAACTTCTTCTAGGTTGGATCTTCGCACCGCTAGCATTCATCATTGGTGTTCCATGGGAAGAAGCAACTATCGCTGGTTCTTTCATTGGTCAGAAGACAGTTGTTAACGAATTCGTTGCATACCTAAACTTCGTACCATACGTTGGTGAAAACGCTCAAGTTGTTGCAGCAACTGGTCAAGTGATGTCTGAGAAGACTCAAGCTATCATCGCATTCGCACTATGTGGTTTCGCAAACCTTTCTTCAATTGCGATTCTTCTAGGTGGTCTAGGTGGTATTGCACCAAGCCGTCGCCACGACATCGCACGTATGGGTGTTAAAGCGGTAATTGCTGGTACTCTATCTAACCTGATGGCAGCAACAATTGCTGGCTTCTTCCTGTCTTTCTAATTAGTTAGAAATCGATATATAGACGCCATAATAATATCGCCCCGTAGCAAGAAATTGCTGCGGGGCTTTTTTGTTTTTAGGCCTAGTGATTCTTTGAGATGAGCATAAGCATCAGCTTGAAGTCGATAATGGGTCTAGAATGTTTTTTTGAGATACAAACCGTTTGCGTTCTAAGGAGCACTACAATTTATTGATGGATACCTATAATGTATAAGCTAAAGGGATAGGATGTCTCTGTTGGCAAGAAAGTAACCTCGAAATCAACTCGAACGTTATTCTTCTGGGATTAAGCCAAAATTAGCGATACGCTATAGATGTTAGACACAACATGACTGATTTGTTGTGCCATAGACCAAACTGGTACTGTGCGGTGACAAGGATTGCAATTGGTAGCGAAAGTTATCAAGTCTTCAGGGAACCAAGTCCGTTCATTTGTGGCTACTGAGCATTACTAAAATATCCATCTATACTGGATGGAGGGCGAAGTAGTTAACTATTTGAATATATTGATCGGAGATAGAAATGAGCGATTTAAAAGCAGCAGCTCTACGTGCACTTAAACTTATGGACCTAACTACGCTAAATGACGACGATACTACTGAAAAAGTAGTGGCGCTTTGTCATGACGCGAAGACTGCAGTAGGCAACACCGCTGCAATCTGTATTTACCCTCGCTTTATCCCAGCAGCTAAGAAAGCGTTGCGTGAGCAAGGTACTCCAGAAGTACGCATTGCGACTGTAACTAACTTCCCTCATGGTAATGACGACATCGAAATTGCTGTTGCAGAAACAAAAGCAGCGGTAGCGTACGGCGCAGACGAAGTTGACGTAGTATTCCCATACCGTGCTCTTATTGCTGGCAACGAAGAAGTTGGCTTTGAGCTAGTTAAACAGTGTAAAGCAGCTTGTGGTGACATCACGCTTAAAGTGATCATCGAAACAGGTGAACTGAAAGAAGAAGCACTAATCAAGAAAGCTTCTCAAATCTGTATCGAAGCAGGTGCAGACTTCATCAAAACTTCAACAGGTAAAGTGCCAGTAAACGCGACTCCAGAGTACGCGCGCATGATGCTTGAAGTTATCCGTGACATGGGCGTTGCTAAAACAGTTGGTTTCAAACCAGCTGGTGGCGTACGTACTGCTGAAGATGCAGCACTATACCTAGCAATGGCTGATGAGCTACTAGGCGCTGAGTGGGCAGACAACATGCACTACCGTTTTGGTGCTTCAAGCCTACTAACTAACCTTCTTAATACATTAGAAGTGACAGACCAGACTGCTGATCCAGCAGCATACTAATTTACTCGTCATATTTGACACCGCAGCGTTGTTGACTGCGTAAGTTCCTCCTAATCACATAGAGCCTCTATGCTCATAGGAATGAACTCACTGGTCGCCTAACTGCAACGCCAAATATTTAGAGTATTGAACATAATAAGTCTGTTTGATGGAGTGGCGTCAAGCCACTCCATATTACCTCTTTTCCCTACAAACCATACTCACTAGAGTTTGGGAGGCACTAATGTATCTACCTCAAGAAATTATTCGCAGAAAACGTGACGGTGAAGTCCTAACAGCTGAAGAAATTAACTTCTTCATTCAAGGTGTGGCTAAGAACACGGTTTCTGAAGGCCAAATTGCCGCATTCGCAATGGCTATCTTTTTTAATGAAATGACGATGCCAGAACGTATCGCACTAACGTGTGCAATGCGTGATTCAGGCATGGTGATTGACTGGAGCCACATGAACTTTGATGGCCCAATCGTTGATAAACACTCTACTGGTGGTGTTGGCGACGTTACTTCTCTGATGCTTGGCCCAATGGTGGCAGCATGTGGCGGTTTCGTTCCAATGATCTCTGGTCGTGGTTTAGGCCACACTGGCGGTACGCTAGACAAGCTGGAATCTATTCCGGGTTACAACATTACACCAACCAACGATGTGTTCGGTGAAGTAACGAAAGATGCTGGCGTGGCTATCATCGGTCAAACAGGCGATCTAGCTCCTGCTGACAAGCGTGTTTACGCAACTCGTGATATCACAGCAACAGTCGATAACATCTCGCTGATCACGGCTTCAATCCTATCTAAGAAACTGGCTGCGGGCCTTGATTCTCTAGTGATGGATGTAAAAGTAGGTTCAGGCGCATTCATGCCGACTTACGAAGCATCTGAAGAGCTAGCGAAATCTATCGTTGCAGTAGCAAACGGTGCGGGTACTAAAACAACAGCAATCCTAACGGACATGAACCAAGTGCTGGCTTCTTCAGCGGGTAACGCAGTAGAAGTTCGTGAAGCGGTTCAGTTCCTAACGGGTGAATACCGTAACCCTCGCTTGTTAGAGATCACTCTAGCATCGTGTGCTGAAATGCTGGTGCTCGGTAACCTAGCTAAAGACTCAGATGAAGCGCGCGAAAAACTGATGGCAGTACTGGATAACGGTAAGGCAGCAGAGTGCTTCGGTAAAATGGTAGCGGGCCTTGGTGGTCCAGTTGATTTCGTAATGAACTACGATAACTACCTAGAAAAAGCAGACATTATTAAGCCAGTGTACGCGTTAGAAAGCGGTGTGGTATCAGCAATGGATACTCGTGCAATTGGTATGGCTGTGGTTGGTATGGGCGGCGGTCGTCGTGTAGCAACGGACAGCATTGATTACGCAGTCGGTTTTGATCACTTCATTCGCCTAGGTGAAGTAGCAAGTGAAGATAAGCCATTAGCAATGATTCATGCTCGCAACGAACAACAGTGGCAAGAAGCTGCAACAGCATTACAAAATGCAATCACTGTGGGCGGAGAATATACAGCAACGCCAGACGTTTACCGTCAGATTCGTTCTGAAGACGTGTAAATAACAGGTATCGGTATACCTCGCGTATACCGATAAACAGAGTTCTGGTGCAAAGAGCAATAAGTTGGTGAAGAAAATGAAAAGAGCATTTATTTTAGTTTTAGATTCATTCGGTATCGGTGAAACAGCGGATGCAGACAAATTTGGTGATGTAGGTTCTGACACTATGGGCCACATCGCAGATCATTGTGACCAAGGTCTTGCAGACAATGCAGATCGTAAAGGTTCACTGGCACTGCCAAACCTGTCTAAGCTAGGTCTAGCGATGGCTCACAAAGAGTCTACAGGTCGCTTTGCTCCTGGTATGGATGCAGACGCTGAGATCATTGGCGCTTACGGTCACGCTGCTGAGCTGTCTTCTGGTAAAGACACGCCATCAGGTCACTGGGAAATCGCGGGTGTTCCTGTACTGTTTGACTGGGGCTACTTCACCGACAAAGAGAACAGCTTTCCAAAAGAACTGACTGACCGCATCCTTGAGCGTGCAGGCCTGTCTGGTTTCTTGGGTAACTGCCACTCATCTGGTACGGAAATCCTAGATAACCTAGGTGAAGAGCACATGAAGACTGGCTTGCCTATCTTCTATACTTCTGCAGACTCTGTTTTCCAGATCGCTTGTCACGAAGAGACATTCGGCCTGCAAAACCTATTAGACCTTTGTCAGATTGCTCGTGAAGAGCTAGAAGATTACAACATTGGTCGTGTTATCGCTCGTCCGTTCATTGGCCCGGGCAAAGGTCAATTCGAACGTACTGGTAACCGTCGTGACCTTTCTGTTGAGCCACCTGCAGCTACCATTCTTCAGAAGTTGGTTGATGAGAAGGGCGGTAACGTTCATTCAATCGGTAAGATCTCTGATATCTATGCGGGTTGTGGTATCACGCAGAAAACTAAAGCAACAGGTATCCCTGCGCTATTTGAAGCAACCAAAGAAGCGATCAATGAAGCAGGCGACAACACTATCGTGTTCACTAACTTCGTTGATTTCGACTCAGCTTACGGCCACCGCCGTGATGTTGCTGGTTACGCAGCGGCACTTGAGTACTTCGATGGTCGTATCAATGAAATCATCGATATGATGAAAGAAGATGATGTGCTTATCCTAACGGCTGACCACGGTTGTGATCCTACATGGCCAGGTACAGACCATACTCGTGAGCACATCCCTGTGATTGTTTACGGTCAGAAGGTTCCAGCCGGTTCTTTAGGCCGTCGCGATACGTTCGCTGATATCGGTCAAAGCTTAGCGTCTTACTTTGGTACATCGCCAATGGGACACGGTACAAGCTTTCTATAATAGTTAACGAAGAGAGAGGGAAACCTCTCTCTTCTTTTTTTGTTTTGAGATTAAGGATATTTTCAATGGCTACTCCACATATTAATGCTGAAATGGGTGATTTCGCTGACGTAGTTTTAATGCCAGGCGACCCGCTACGTGCTAAATACATCGCTGAAACCTTCTTAGAAGAAGTGGTTCAAGTGTGCGACGTTCGCAACATGTTTGGTTACACCGGTACTTACAAAGGTCGTAAGGTTTCGGTAATGGGCCACGGTATGGGCATTCCATCTTGTTCTATTTACGCGACTGAGCTGATCAAAGACTTTGGTGTGAAGAAGATCATTCGTGTGGGTAGTTGTGGTGCAGTGAGCGAAGATATCAAAGTGCGTGATGTGGTGATCGGCATGGGCGCATGTACTGACTCTAAAGTGAACCGTATTCGCTTTAAAGATCATGACTTTGCGGCTATTGCGGATTACAAAATGGTGCGCGCGGCAGAAGATGCAGCCAAAGCTCTCGGTGTCGGCGTAAAAGTCGGTAACCTGTTCTCGGCTGAGTTGTTCTACACGCCAGATCCAGAGATGTTCGAAGTAATGGACAAATACGGCATTGTTGGCGTAGAGATGGAAGCAGCTGGCATCTATGGTGTATGTGCTGAATACGGCGCAAAAGCTCTAACGATCTGTACTGTTTCTGACCACATCAAGACTGGTGAGCAAACGACATCAGATGAACGTCAAACGACTTTCAACGACATGATGGTTATCGCACTGGACTCTGTGTTGCTTGGCGACCAAGAATAATCTTGATTTGTCTTAGCTTGATAAGTTAACAGATAACAAAAAGCCCCGTTGCTGCCTGAGCGTCGGGGCTTTTTATTGGATTGCGATATTTATTCTCAATCTAGTGTCTTTATTGTCAGCCTAGTGTGATTATGAGCTTACATTCTTCAACAGTAAGTTCTCACCAGACTTAGTCGGTCTTCTGCGAATCAGCATGATGAACAACACGCCACTCACAAACCCCATCAACACCATACCGATCATGTAGCGATCACTTTTTCGGTAGTGGTGATCAGAAATCGCCGTCATCTTCCCGGTTTCAAAAGTCACTCGAATAAAGCCGATGATCGTCTTCTCTGGTGAATAAATAGGTTCAACTAATTGTTGTCTGCCGATACTTGCTGTTGAAAGTGGCGTATCTAAGCCAAGAACCTCACGTACCGAGAGGGCTTTTTCACTCGAAGCCAGTCGAATACCCTCTGCATCATAGATGGTGGTATCGAACACCAGTCGGTCTTGAGATAGCTGGTTAGTCAGATCAAGCAATCGCTCTTGGTCTTGTTGCGTGATCATCTTGCTGGCTGAAAGTGATGCCTGAGAGATAAGCAGCTTGGTAAGAGTTTCCAACTGTTTTGCTTGGATCTTCTCGTTACCTTTACTGATCACGACCGTATTTTTAATCGTTACAACGAACATGGTAGCCAACAAAATGAGGGCTAGCATTCGTAAAGCGTTACGTATTGAGAACAATGATTCATTCATGTTTCACGAAGCCTGAAATAAACAAATGTTATGATTAAGACATATTGAGACTTGCGTTTTCAAATTGCAATAGGTTAACGTTTAGCATAGTTAATTAGGAATCATACACATGGACGCTCAGAAATATCTGCCGATAAAAAGGCATACGACATTATTAACTCGACTCCCCGAGACTCGTTTCGCTTCTCAACTCGCTAAATCCAAGGCCAATTGGATTGTGTTTGGTGAGTACCTATCTCCACAATCTTTCGATGACATCGACTTTTTCACTGGCACTTACAACACCATCCTCGATACGTGGAAGGTTGGGCATTATGAAGTGGCTTTGATGTCAGGCAATCTAACGCCAGCACACGAAGAAATCCTCCAAGCGCTGAAGCTTGATTATGCTTGCCTTAGCGAGGTCCCAGACTTATCTAAGCCAGGTTTGATCGTGATGGATATGGATTCCACAGCGATTCAAATTGAATGCATCGATGAGATTGCCAAGCTAGCTGGAGTGGGAGAGTTAGTCTCTGAAATCACAGAACGAGCAATGCAAGGCGAGCTCGACTTTGAACAGAGCCTACGCCAGCGAGTAGGAGCACTGAAAGGTGCGGATGAGTCGATATTAGAGCAAGTGCGTCAGTCATTGCCATTCATGCCAGACTTGGTCGGGCTGGTGAATACTCTAAATAAGCTTGGCTGGAAAACGGCGATTGCATCAGGCGGTTTTACTTACTTCTCTGACTACCTGAAAGATACCCTTGATCTAGACCATGCTCAATCAAACACGCTTGAGATCGTCAACGGTAAGTTGACGGGTGAAGTCTTAGGCGATGTTGTTTCGGCGCAGACCAAAGCGGATATCTTGGTAGAGTTGGCTGAAGAGTACGAATTGGAACTACATAATACCGTTGCCGTTGGTGATGGTGCCAATGACTTGGTGATGATGGGCTCTGCAGGTTTAGGCATTGCCTACCACGCAAAACCAAAAGTAGAGCAGCAAGCTCAAACTGCTGTTCGTTACGCAGGTTTAGGCGGTGTGCTGTGTATCTTGTCGGGTGTATTGGCTAAGCAACAGAAGATCAGCTGGCAAGCGAAACCTTAGGGGCTCTACCTAAGTGCTATTGGCGATGTATCTTATTTAGCAATAGTGGCTCAGACACAAAAAAAGCAGGCTATCAGCCTGCTTTTTCAATTTGTGCGCCGAGCATGGCGTTGATCTAGGAGGTGAAAGTCCTCTACGGGCTCAGT